>JAZOLR010000231.1:0-2097 GCA_045653255.1 Eubacteriales bacterium
GAGATAAGTTCTGAAGATTATAATGATATAAGACAAATAAGATATGAGATTGCTTATAACATTATCTTCTCGGTAGTTTTGGTTACTTTGTTATTTACTTTAATTGTATTCTTTATGGTTAAAAAGGTAGTAAAACCCCTGAAAGAGTTGACTAACGCTGCAACCAAACTGTCAAACGGAGACTACGATGTCGAAATCAAACATAGCGAAACTTACGAAATTAAACAGTTAAGCACCGCATTTGAAAATATGCTTGTAAGTTTACGTGAGCACCAAAAACTTCAATACTTTTTGGCCCATAATGACTCTCTATCGGGCTTGCTAAATACTACTTCGTACCGAGAATGGGTGGTCGATCTCGATAAAAAGATTAAAGACTCGGAAATTTCTCCGTTTGGTGTTGTGGTGCTTGACCTTAATTTGCTCAAAGAAACGAACGACACGTGCGGACATAGCGCAGGAAATAAACTCATCGTTAAGGCTTCTCAAATAATTTCAAATACTTTCCAAAGAAGTCCTGCATTCAGAATTGGTGGCGATGAATTTCTGGTAATTCTTCAAAACGAAGATTTGGAAGAGCGCGACGCATTGTTCGAAAAATTTAAAAACGAATGCGAAATTTCATTTATCGAGGAAGATAAAAAAATCCCGATAAGCATAGCAAAAGGTTTTTCTATGTTTGATCCTGCAACAGATACTCAATTTTCAGATGTATTTGACCGTGCAGATGACGAAATGTACAAAAACAAGAAAAACATGAAGGCAGTCATGGTATAAGTCTTGGTATAAAATAAAGCGAGAACGTTAAAAACGTTCTCGCTTTATTTTTTTATTTTTTAAATTGGAGTAAGGCGCAAGTTTCTTCTGCCCAACTGTATTGTGCCATATATTCGCCGTGAAACTCCGGTTTACCACTTTCAAGGTAACTTATATAATCGCATTTTATCAAGTTTGTGTTAATTCGGTAATAAGGAGTTTCGTGACGCAAAACGCCATCTGCCCCAACTGCGTTTAATGCATTTTTCAAATCCAATACAAGTTGGCGAAGATATGCTGAGTTTTTAGTATCATCGGTATCTTCGGGAAATAGCACCGCACATATTTGTTTTGCGGTCATTCCTGCTCCATTTCTGTCTACAAGGAAAGCAAACAGTTCTTTTGATTTTGTTCGTTTAAATACAAGTTTTTCGTTTTTTGCATAAACCTCAAAATTTCCAAAACACTTTACGGTAATGAGTTTTTCTTTTTGTTGAGCACCTTTGATATTATCAATTTCCCTTTGAATATCTTCGGCAGAAACAGGTTTCATCAAATAACCGGATGCGTGAAGTTTGAATGCGGGAATTGCATATTCTTCATATCCTGTGCAAAATACTATCTTGCATTCAGGACGAATGGCTGTTATTTTTTTTGCAAGTGCAAGCCCCCCCATGCCTCTCATGTTGATATCTAAAAATGCAATATCAATGGGATTTTGTTTCGTAAATTCAAAGGCTTCTTCACAGTTTGAAAACTTTGCAACTTTTGTGACGTCCGGAGACGCTTCAATTGCGGTTGCCAAAGCGCCCAGCATTAAAACTTCATCATCAACTGCTATCGCTATCATTTTTCTGCCTCCTTGGGTATTTTGACGAGAACGTTTGTGCCTATTCCTATCGTGCTTTCAATTTCAACGGTTCCGTTTACCATTACTTTCAATCTTTCACGAATGTTTCGAAGTCCAAAATGGCTTCTGCCGTCAATTAACTCGCTTGTATCAAATCCCACGCCGTCATCCGACACGGATATGCAATAACATTCGTCAGTTTCGTAAGATATTACGCGTATCGTTCCACCTTTTTCTAGTTTCATAAGACCGTGTTTTATAGCATTTTCAACAATAGGTTGGATAGTGAGTGCAGGTATTTTAAAGTCTTCCGAACCCATCTCAAAAGTGAACGTCATATCAGGGAAACGCACTTTTTCAATGCTAACGTAGTGATGCACGTGTTCCATTTCTTGAGACATCAATATAGGTTTGTGGTTATCAAGTTCGCCAAAATTTCCACGAAGATATTTTGCAAAGTTATGGACAAGGTTACCTGCTTTTTGAGGATC
>JAZOLR010000232.1:0-7596 GCA_045653255.1 Eubacteriales bacterium
TCCGTTGAGCGTACCGAGGCAGGAGATAACTATACATATATTGAGGATAGTTCCGCCGACACCGCCGAATACGTTCGAGAATGCGTTTATAGTTCCGTTGTCGCCAACGAGTTCTTCAACGGTTGCACCGCCTGCAAGACCGATATAGTAAAGCACGTAAGCCGCAACAACTATGATAGCACCGAGAACGAGAGCGATAGGAAGATTTCTCTTCGGGTTCTTGAGTTCTGCGTTAATTGAAGTTGTGATGATCCAACCTTCATAAGCGAATACCGTCGCAACAACTGCGGCGAAAAGTCCGCCACCCATACCGCTTGAGGGGATTATATCTACTGTCGCGAGGTTTGTTGTAAGTGTTCCGTTTGCGAAACCTACGATAGAACCGATAATAGCCATCAATACGATAGGAATAAGTTTGATAAACGTTGCGCTTACTTGGAACTTACCTGCGAGTTTGGGGGAAAGCGCGTTTATCATATAAGAGAATACGAGGAAGAATCCTGCGAGTGCGAGAACTTCCGCGCTAACGAGTGACCAACCGAACATTACGCCGAAATATCTTGCGGAAACCCATGCAAGCACGCCCGTCATTGCAGGGTAGTAAACGTTTGTCATAAACCAAGCAAGATAATATGCGTAAGATTTTCCGCAGGTTGCTTCTGCGTAGTCGATAACGCCGTTAATCTTTTCATACTTTGTTGCCATTACGGCAAACTGTGCGGAGCAAATAACCATTATAAGACCCGTGATAGCCCATGCAGCGATACCGAGAGGCATATTTCCGTCGGTTGCGTTAAGCACGTTTTGAGCCTTGAAGAATACTCCTGAGCCGATAACAGTACCGACTACGAGACAAATAGCGGTTATAAGACCGTATTTTCTTGTTAATTTTTCCATAGCAGTAACCTTTCGATGTTGTTTTTTGAGTTGTAAAACCAACTACGTAAATATTAACACAAAAAGTCGAGAATGTCAATGGCATTCAGTACAATATAAACAAAAAACCGAAACGCCAAAACCCGTCTCGGTTTCTAAAGTTATATGCTTTAATTTGCGAGTTCTTGGGATTTCAGTCTCTTTTTCAGAATTGACAGAGTGCAGAAGAAGAATATAGCACCCGTCAAAAGCCAAGATATAGGATAGGAGATATATACGGAAATCAACGCTTGCATAGGGTTAGTGTCGCATACGCGGTTGAATACAATTTTGAATACCGTTGCTATCCACAGTATGCGGAATCCGCAAGCGCCGATAAGCGTGATAACGGTTGAAGAAATTGCGTTTCCAAGACCGCGGACAAGTCCGCATCCTACTTCCATTAGTGAGATTACGAAATAGAAAAGGAAAATGTAGTAGAATCGTAGCATCGCGCCCTCGTATGCAATATGCTCAAGCGTGCCGGTAGCGGCGTCTGTGACACCGTAAAGAGCAAGAAGCGGAGTGCGTGCGATAAATATGGTGAGTGAGCATACAAGAGAAATGATGAAACTCAAGAAATAACCCCAACCCATAATTTTGTATACGCGTTTGTAGTTTCTCGCGCCTGCGTTTTGGCTTGTAAAGGTTATTGCCGCTTGGTATACCGAGTTTTGCGCGGTGTATATGAAAGTTTCGAGGTTGGCGGCGGCGGAGTTTCCGCGTACTATAGGCGCGAATTCGCTTGTCGCGGGGGGAGCGATTACGTTGTTTACCTGGAGTATTGAGGACTGAATGAGCATATTTGAAAGCGAGAAGAGTGAGCCCTGCACGCCTGCAGGCAGTCCTATGTAGAGTATATCGCGGAATGAACGTCTGTCAAGACACAGAAATTTGAAAGAAAATTTACACGCATCGTCGGACTTTTTGAGTTTGTAGAGAAGCATTGCGGTTGAAACCACGTTTGAAAGCAAGGTCGCTATTGCAACACCCTCGACGGACATATTGAATGTCACAACGAAGAAAAAATTAAGCAAAACGTTGACAATTCCTGCAAAAGCAAGAATGAAAAGCGGTGTGCGCGTGTCGCCTTTTGCGCGGAATATTGCCGTCAGGTAGTTTGTAAGAGACAAGAAAGGCGCGCCGAGGAAGTATATGCAAGTATAAGTTGTCGCGAGGTCGAGCAGTTTTCCTTCCGCGCCCATGAGCGAGAGCACGGGACGCGAGATGAGAAGTCCGACCCCCAAACTGAGAACGCCGAATATGATAGCCATAACGAGCGCGGTATGCGTTGCGCGAGAGGCGTTGTCTTCGTCTTTTGCGCCGAGGTGACGCGCAATAACGACGTTTGCGCCCGTGGCGAAACCGATGAAGATATTGACGATAAGGCCAACGAAAGAGCCCGTCAGCCCGATAGCGCCGACAGCGTCAGGCTCAGGCGAGAGGGAAACTATAACCATATCCGCCGCATTGTATAAAACCTGCAATAGATTCGTTATCATCAACGGTAAAACGAAAGCGAACATTTTCGACAGAATAGGTCCGCTCGTCATATCCATAATTTTCGCCGCAGGGTGTGCGTGATGGTATCTAGAGTCTTTATTTGGTTTTCCCAAACCGAATAACTTCTTGTACGGCATTTCAGTCCCCTTTCTTATCGTGTCACTAATTCCATTATATATCTCTTGCCCGATAAAGTCAATCAAAAATAAAAATTATTTTTCAAAAGTATTGACAAAATGCAAAACCTTTGATATAATAACAAGGTCAAATGAATATGCTGCTATGGCTCAGTTGGCAGAGCACGTCATTGGTAATGACGAGGTCCCCAGTTCGAATCTGGGTAGCAGCTCCAAAACAAAAAGCACTTCGTAAGAAGTGCTTTTTGTTTTGGAAATGAAGCGCGCTGACGCGCATGAAAAATGAAGCAGGGCTTGCCCTATGAAGCGTGGCTTCGCCACACGAAAAGGTAACACCGCGCTTTGCTTCATGTTTGCGAAGCAAACGCTTCATGGCAACGAAGTTGCCGCTTCATATTTGCAAAGCAAATGCTTCATTTCGAAAGATGGTGCTTCATTGACAAAACATTGAATTTATGCTATACTTTATTTAGAGGACGGTGATATTATGGCAAACGATAAGCTTGCGGAACAATCTATGGACTTTGCAGTTCAAATAATTAACCTTGTAAAGCAATTAAAGGAGCAACGCGAGAGCATTATTTCCAATCAGATCGGCAGAAGCGGTACTTCTATCGGTGCAAATGTTCGTGAAGCCAAATATGCACACGGTACGGCGGATTTTATCTCCAAAATGCAAATCGCCCTCAAAGAAGCAAACGAAACGGGATATTGGTTGGAGTTGCTTTATAAAACTAACTATATCGAAGAAGAACAGTATAATTTTCTTGAATCCAAATGTAAATCCCTCCGAGCTATGCTTGTTTCTTCCATCAACACTGCAAAAAATAATAACAAATAATTTTCAAATATTTATCTGGACTTATAACTTCCTTTCGGTATAATGGTGATAACCTGACCGAAAGGAAGTTTTTTTATGTGAAATACGAAATCAAATACTATTATCGAGTAAAATATGCCCTCGTCTGCACGCGACAAAGTTTTCTCAGAGAACCTCCCAAGGACGATTTTGAAGAATACCCCAAAAGATAATCGACCGCGCGTATTTCATCATTCTGAATAAGATTGACGCGCTTGATGGGACGAACGAGAGGATGTTGAAATATTACAGGGAGAATATTGAAAATAATAGAAAAATGTGATATAATTCAATCAGAAAAGGTGGTGAATGTATGCCACACGGATATATACGAGAATATAATGATGTTTTATATTTCAAAAAAGATCATTTTTGTCCCGACTGTAAAACAAAATTGGAAAAGGTAACGGTTTCAAGAGTGGTGAATTCTAAATCACCTGTGGCTAAGGATTTTGATTTCAGCATGTCTGGCGGTACCTATGCCGTGGGGAATATTCAATTCACTTGGGACGAATTCAAATGCCCTAACTGCAAAAAGCACCTGACCGTAAATGAGATGAAGGAAATTGAGGGCATACCTTTGCCTAAAAAGCCAAGTAAATGGCACAAAATATTATTTTATGTATTTGGTATCCTGTTTTTAATTGCAGTAGCGTTGTTAAAGAAGCGTTTATGATGGCATCTTTTCTGTCAATGCGCTCCAAAACACAAAGCACACCCTTGCGGTGTCCTTTGTGTTTTTTTGGGGAGCGGCTGCCCTTTGCTTCAAACCGGGTTTCGCTTCTCCGCAACGAAAAAACCGAGTTAGTCTTGCGGCCAACTCGATTTTTTTATCCCATTTCAGTTTGCAAACAACAGTTTGCATTTACGTGAGAAAATCAAGGGTTTTCGCCATTTTTACTCTTGCGTTCCGTAGGTTGCAACGGTGGCTTCGAGTGAGCCTTGCACTGCGGAATACTGAGCCTGCCATTCTGAAGCAAACGAGTTTGTGCCTGTCGCAAGACTGGGGTACATAAGTTTACTATAACTCTTCATACCTACGTTCTTTGCGATATAGTTATCGTAGAGGAAAGATTTCGGTGAGCAAAGACCGTCTCTGATATATTCAAGTATTGCAACTTGTTCGGGTGCAGCGGAGAGTTTATATTTAAGAGTTACGTCGTAATACTCATAGATAAGCGTGCCTTTGCCGTTGTTTGAATTTTCCGTTGCCATTTGAAGATATGCAGAGCATTCCGTGAATTTGTCGGAGTTATAGAGGATACCGCCTACGTTACCGTTGTCGGAAACGAGAGAGCCGTATTCAAGGTCTTTATTATATTTAGGATAGGGAAGAAGTCCTACGCTATCGTCCATATTCTGAAGTTGTGTTCCTTCCAAAGCGAGAACGAGCGAGTCGAATGCAAAGAGCGATTTCCCCTGAATGAACGTTGCCGTGTGGTCGTATCCCTTGTTAGGTCCGCCGTCCAAGTTGAGATAGAAACCTTCAGTAGAAGTAAGACCTATAAAGTAGTCGACAAAGTTATGCACGTCTGTGATGTCGCTTATATAAGAAAGTTTTCCGTTTTCGTCTGTTGTGAATATGTCGAGTCCCGAAACCGCAAACGATGCGCGAACAAGCCAAGAAGCAGCATTGACCGCGCCAAACGTGTCTTCTGCATCGTATTTTCCTATCTCGCCCGAGTCGACGTATGCCATCTGTATAGAACGTTTTACTTCGTCAAAGGTCCAATCGCCCGATTCAACAAGATTGAAAAGCGTATCGCTTCCGCCCTCGCTTGCGAAAACTTCGTCATACATATCAAGATTAACAAGAACGCCGTAACCGTAGCGAAGGACGTCTATGAAATAGTCACCCGCAAGTATAAAAATCTTTTTGTTATCAAGTGTGTTTTCATACATAAAGTCGGAATACCAACCGTTTGTTGTAAGGTCGAAATAGTTTTCTTCCTTATCTGTGAGCGCGTTGTAAAGCATACCCTTTATACCTGCTCTTACCATACCGTAACTCATAGTATTGATTACGTCGGGTGAGTCTTCAAGGTCGGCAAGTACGAAGTTTTCAATAACAACTATAGTGTTGTCCGCGTTTGAGGAATACTGGTCGCATTCCTGATATTCTACTGTAAGACCGAGTGCGTCGCTTACTTTTCTGTTTCTGTCGTAAACCGCATTTTGTACTGAGTCCGTTGTGTATGCGTCAGGACCTGCTATGTACTTGAAACTGTTTGTTGCGCCTGCTACTTTTACTGTGTTAGGCTCGTAGTTTGAAAGACTTATAATAATAGTCTCACCGTTGAAGTTGACGTCGCTCCACTTGTCGTCTTGTTGCGCTACTGTGGTGTTTACGCCCTCGTTTTCTTTGCCGTCGGGAGTTTTTTCGCCGCAGGAAGCAAGTGCGAGAATAAGCATTGAAAGAACGAGAAGCATTGCAATTAAGCGTGTTTTCATTTTGTTATCTCCTTTTTATTTTGTTTGATTTTTATAAATTATATTATCGGTATTCCAGAAACCTACGCGGATTTCTTCTGCTTTTCCGTCTCTTACCGTTACGCGTACCGTCTTTTTCTCGCCGCCTTTCAGCAAGAAGAAGTTATCGTCGAGGAAAAAGCACTTTTCATCATCGGCAAGGTCTACTGTCACGGGGTATGCAGGTATATCGGAAAGATTTTCTATACAAATTTCCGTCCATTCGTAGTTTTCGTCTCGTCCCTCTCTCACCTTTTCCACGCAAATCCGCGCTTTTTTTGCCGTTGACAGAGAATGCTTTAGCCACGGGCCGTTGTCAAGACGAAGATTTTCGTGAGGTGAGTTTCGGCAAGATTTGTATAACTCCTTGTCCCTGAGAAGTGACGTGCATTTGTTGAAATACGTTGACCTTGCAATCACTCTGTCATCTCGCGAGACCTCGGCTGAAATAAGAAAACAAGTGTCGGTGAATTCGCCGTCGATTGCAACTTCGCCGAAATCCGCTTCTTCGGTATAGGAGCATTTATATTCTGCATATACGGTAAGGTCAGGGCGGTATACGGTAAGAGAAATTTCGCAGTCCGACAAGTCCTCTTTATTTTGGTTGAACACCTTAACTTTAAGCGGTATAGGCTCATTCGGTGCTAAAATCGACCACGCCTGGCACAAACAAACATTTACCGCGCGATAGGCGTTTTGCATTGAGTAATACGAATACGTAGGCAGGTCGCTGCCGTCAACCATCTGCACGGCGGTCGTTGTCCACGGCCGCTTGAATACCCACGGCATCACGCCGCCGCATCGGGGAAAATTCTCCTGCATTGACTGTATCATCAGTTGATAGAACTCGTATGCCTGAACGTGCGACGCTTCGCAAAGTTCCGCTAACGTTATATTCTTCATATCGACTATCTGCGAGATTCTCGCCGTCATTCTCGGAATTCTGTCGGGTTGGTATTCGTTGAAATGATTGATAAGTTCGGGGTGTTGAGGCTTGAAATCCTCGCTCATAAGGTCGGGCAAAATCCCTCTAGTCTCTTTTTCGTTTATCAGTTTTTCAAGACTCTTGAAGTTGGGGAAACTGTGAATTCCCGACTCTGCCAGAAACGGCAAGTCGCGGTAGCGGTGTCTATACCAAACGGGCTCTATATCCAAATAGAGATGCGCGCTTCCTCCGTTTGGGGTGGTGTAATGGAATATGCGGTCCGGCGTTAGCATTCTTGCCGTGCGGTCCATTACGAACATAGAAGCGGCATTGCCCTCTGCATAGGCGGCGAATTCATTTCCGCCGCACACAAGCACAAGGGAAGCGTGGTTTCGTATGCGGTACAGATTGTACGAGGTCTGTCCCTCTAGGACGTCCTTCGGAAATTTATCAGATGCTACCGTGTTAGCAAGGAACAAATCCTGCCACACCATGATTCCAAGTCGGTCGCATATCTCATAGAAAACGTCGTCTTCGGGCATTCCTCCGCCATTCCACACGCGAATGAGTTGAATACCCGCATTTTTTGCCATCGTAAGACACCACTCATATCGCTCGGGTGAAATATCGAAAAGGTAATCCATCGGCATCCAGTTTACGCCTTTTAAGAAAAACTCTCTATCGTTTATGAAAAACAAGAACTTTTCCCAGCGCACGTTGTATTTTTTGCCTGCCGTATAGTCTGAAGTAAATCTTCGTATTCCCGTCTTGAAGCAATGCTCGTCATA
>JAZOLR010000233.1:0-2719 GCA_045653255.1 Eubacteriales bacterium
AAATGAATATTTTTAAAAATATTCACTATTTTATGCATATAGCAAGTGAATATTCAAAAATAAACCTAATAAATACACTAAAAATACACATAAAATTCATTTTTCCCTTGACAAAAACATATTTATATTATATAATTTGTAGTACTTGCATACGAAATTTTATTTTTTGCAAAAATTAAATATTTTAAAAGGAGAAAAAGAAAATGAAAAACGTAACAAGAATTCTTACTCTTGCTCTCGCACTCGTTATGCTCTGCACTTGCGTAGTTGCATTCGCTTCTTGCGGCAAGAAAGAAACACTCAAGATGGGTACAAACGCATACTTCCCGCCTTACGAATACTATGAAGGTGGCGAAATCGTAGGTATCGACGCAGAAATCGCTGCAAAAATTGCTGAGAAACTCGGTATGGAACTCGAAATAGTTGATATGGAATTCGATTCCATCATCACTTCTGTTGAAACAGACGTTGTTGCTATGGGTATGGCAGGTATGACAGTATCTGACGAAAGACTTCTCAGAGTTGACTTCACTTCCAGTTATGCTACCGGTATTCAGGTTATCATCGTTAAAGAAGGTTCTGCAATCAAGACTGTTGAAGACCTTTACGCAGACGGTGCTACATACAAGGTTGGTGTTCAACTCGGTACAACAGGTGACATCTATGCAACCGGCGATTTCGGCGCAGACCGTGTAACACAGTTTGACAAGGGCGCAGATGCTGTTGAAGCACTCAAGGTTGGCGACGTTGACTGCGTTATCATCGATAACGAGCCTGCTAAATCCTTCGTTGCTGCTAACACAGGTCTTCAGATCCTTGACACAGAATATGCAGTTGAAGAGTACGCAATCGCTATAAAGAAGGGTAACACAGATCTTCTCAACAAGATCAACGCTGCTCTTGAAGAACTCATTGCAGACGGAACTGTTGCAGACATCGTTGCTAAGTACATCCCTGCTAACTAATTCCGCTTTTCAGTAAGTAAATTAACCGGATTGCCTTGTGTTCTACGGGGCAATCCGATTTTAACGTATAGAGGATAATAATGCAAAACAAGAAAAAATTAAGTATTATCATCGGCGCTATTGCTATTGTTGCCTTGGTTCTTGTTCTCATATTTGCTATTGAGAGCAGTACGAAAGCGCAGGAAATAACAGTAGAAGAAGCGCAGACGATAGTTGACAGTTCTCTTTCCTCGGCTATCGGAGTTTCTCCGCAAAGTTCCGCTAAATACATGCTTGAAAACACTAAAGTAACCGTCAATGAACTCACGTACGGTGACGAGAAGAATATTATTCTTTCTTGCTCTGTATCTACAATTGATGCAAAGAGTGTTATACTCGGCAATCTTGAAACTTTACTCGGTGTGTCTTCGGTTGACGAAAGCGGCAGAGCGATGGCATCCACACAAATTCGTCCTATAATCAACGAAGTACTCTTCCCTTTGCTTGCAGGGGCAGAGAAAGTGGAAACAACGGCAGAACTCGTTATTTACGATACAAAAGACAAGGGACTTCAACTCTACAAGAGTGAAGAGGCAATGGATATTTGCTTCGGCGGTGTTATAAGTGCGAAAAACGAGATAAACTCGCTTTCTAAAATAACCGTAAACGGTGAAGAAATAGACCTCAGCAAGAGCACTAACCTTCGCCGTGCGCTCACAGACTGTACTGCAATTTCAATAGACCCACAAAAACCCGACACGTCAAACTGGTTAGGCAGACAGTGGAATAATATAAAGAACGACTTCTATGACAACTTCATTGAAGACAACCGATATATGTATATCGTAAAAGGTCTTGGAATTACGCTTCTTATCACTTTTTTGGCTGTTCTTCTCGGTATTGTTCTCGGTTTTACGACGGCTATTATCCGTTGCACGAATACAAAGACGGGTAAGTTGAAATTTCTCAATGCGGTAGCAAAGGCATATCTTACCGTAATTCGCGGTACGCCTGTTGTTGTACAGTTGATGATAATGTTCTTCGTAATACTTGCGCCTCTCGGTGTCAATAAGATCGTCGCGGCGGTGCTCTGTTTCGGTATCAACTCGGGCGCATACGTTGCGGAAATCGTGCGCGGCGCTATTGAGTCGATAAACGACGGTCAGATGGAAGCAGGACGAAGCCTCGGTTTCAACTACGTGCAGACGATGTGGTATATCATACTGCCTCAGGCGTTCAAGACTTGTCTTCCCTCTCTTGCAAACGAGTTCATCGTATTGTTGAAGGAAACCTCGGTCGCTTCGTACATTGGTATAAACGACCTCACTCGCGGCGGTAACATTATAAGAAGCGTTACGTTTAGTGCGTTTATGCCTCTTGTTGCCGTGGCTATTATATATCTTATAATGGTAATGTTCTTATCATACCTCGTATCAAAACTTGAAAGGAGACTGCGTAAGAGTGATAGAAGTTAAAAATCTTGTAAAAAACTTTGGCAAGAATGACGAAATTAAAGTCTTGCGCGGTGTCAACGAAAAGATAGAAAAGGGCGAAAAGGTAGTTATTATCGGTCCTTCGGGTTCGGGAAAAAGTACGTTTTTGCGTTGTCTCAATCTTCTTGAGACTCCTTCTTCCGGTGAAATATGGTACAAAGACCAACTTATAACAGACCCGAAAACAGACATTAACCGTGTGCGCCAGCATATGGGAATGGTATTCCAGCATTTCAATCTTTTCCCTCACAAGTCAATTCTTCAGAATATTACACTCGCGCC
>JAZOLR010000234.1:0-3350 GCA_045653255.1 Eubacteriales bacterium
AGTATAGCACGTACCGCAAAGAAAATGAGAATACTGTAGAAAGTGAACTGACGCTCAAAAAGATGTTCAACAAGTGAATGACCCGAGCCGAGCGCACCTATGCAAAAAACACCGATAAGAGCAGAAAGCGCGAAAATAATAGGAAACTTAACGCGTACAGAAAGTTTGCCTATCTTTTCTCTTGTATATTCGTCTACGAAATGATAGAAACGAGTGAACAAAATAGAGCACAAGCCCGCAAGAAGACCGATAACGATAGGCACGATAAAGTACGTGTGCGGTATAGCGGTTATTTCATCAAGGTGGAAAAGTTTGTCACCGCCGAAACCGAACTCGGCAAGTGCGTGAGAAGCAAGTTGACTTACCGCAACCGACAAAGCGGCAACGGAGAAGAGAAGCGGAGAAACGCGTCTGTGTACTTCTTCCATTGCGAAAATGATAGCGGTAATAGGCGCACCCGTCGCGAGTGCGAAACCTGCCGCCGCGCCGCCCGTCATCATATAACGCGACCAGCCGCGGTATTTTTTAGAACCGAATATTTTTACTACACCGTTTCCTATAGCCGTGCCCATCTGTACGCACGGACCTTCCGTGCCGAGAGGGACGCCGCACACGAAAGTGAGCAACGCGGAAATAGGAAGCAAAAACGCGCTGTTTATCCAGTTGAAACTTATTATACCTCTGATAGCGGCAACCGACGTCGGTATACCACCGCCGCGGCTATTGTGCGAAAAGGTGAGAATGATACTTGCGATAAAACCGACTGCCGCCGCACCCAAAATCAAAAAAGGCAAACATACGTAACTCTCTCTTACGTATTCGTAAATACCGTTTGATACCCCAACGGCAAAATCCGTCCCATACTTAAAAAGTGAGATAAGTATAGCAGAGAAAACACCCGTAATTACCGAAAAAAGTAAACACGGCAAAAGCAGATTTTTTATGTAATGTGTTCTGTATTCCTTGTGAGATTTCATTTCTAAATCCTTTGCGCCTTATGGCATTGACTATTTTTTTATATCTCATTTTGCCACCAATCAGGCAAAACGTAATTACCACGCCATATTGTACCACTCTTTCCCCCATTTTTCAATATAAATTTACAATTTTCGCAAAATTATATTATAGAAGATACTCTTATACTGACATACCCCCACGATATACGCTATCGTGGGGGTGTCTTTCTATTTTATGCCGCGTTTTTCATTTGAGTATCTGCCGCAGATAACATATTTTCAATGAAAATTCCATATCCGCTGGTCGGATCGTTTATGAGCACGTGCGGGACCGCGCCCACGAGTTTTCCGTTTTGAATTATAGGACTTCCCGACATACCTTGAACTATACCGCCCGTCTTCGAAAGAAGAGCCTCGTCTGTAACTTTCACAGTAAAACACTTCGTGCCGGTTGCCGCGTGATTTACGTTCAGAATTTCTACGGTGTATTCCTGCATTCCGTTGCAGTCAAGCGTGCAGCGAATGGTCGCTTTTCCTTCCTTTACCTCACTTCTGTGGGCTACAGGGAGAGTTTCGCTATCTTTTATTGCGGGCGACGGTGTGTATATACCGAATACACCGCAGTCGTTGTTTTCAAGCAATGCGCCACGCTTTCCGTTTTTCAGATACCCACGAATTTCCCCCGGTTTTCCTGCTTCGCCTTTTATTATCCCCGTTATATTCACGTCGGTGACAACCCCACGTGAAAGCGGTAAAAGTTCTCCCGTGTCAACATCGTATATGCCGTGTCCAAGTCCGCCGAATTCCCCCGTCTGCGGATTGATGAACGTCACCGTGCCTATACCTGCCGTGTTGTCGCGTATCCATATTCCGAGTTTGTATTTCCCTGTATCGCGGCAGTAAGCAGGGAAGACCTCGAATTTTTCTTCCTTGCCGTTTCGTTTGCATATAAATTCGAGTTTCTGCCCCTCGCATCCCTCTATTGCGCGAGTAACTTCCGAAACACTTTTTACCGTCTTTCCGTTTATCTTTATAATAATATCCCCTGCGCGTAACCCCGCATCGTATGCAGGGCTATAAGTCTTTCCGTTTGCCGTCAATTCAGTCGTTCCCGCAACCACAACGCCGTCAGTCAGTAACTTCACCCCAAACGTACTCCCTCCTGGGCAAAGCCGCATATTTTCAAAGGATTGATTTTTTTGTTTATCTATTGTAAAAAAACTTTCGAAACTCCTGCCGCCGTCAGAAACCGTTTTTCCGTCTGCATAGGAAAAAACGAAAACCCCGCCGTCATTTGTCACTCTGCCGCACACCGCCAGAAGAGAAATACAAGCAACCCAAAGCAATATATAAAAAACTGTTTTTTTGTATCCGCTACGCATATAACCACCTTGCAGCACTACTTTGCAAGGTAGATGCCGCCCTTTTTTTAATAATTTACAAATAATAATGTGCGCCTCTCGTAATTTTTTATGTGTAGCAAAAAGAGAGATAAACCGAAGAATGTGGAAATTAAAAAAACAAAAAACAAGTCCTTGGCGAAATAGCCAAGAACTTGTAAAAATTGAAGTTTTTGAAGTTTTTATTGAATACGGTTATTCACCTTTTTCATAGGTTACGCCTATATTTTCGGTTGAAAGCGGCATAAAATAAGATATCTCCGCGCTTATTTTCGCCATTGCCTCGGCGTTAATCGTGAAATCGCCGTTTTCATAATCTACGAATACACTTGCCTTATTCGGATAGGTTATCGTGTAATTTTGCCACTCGGGAATGGTGATATATTCAATCTTTTCCGTGGTATCGGGGTTATCGGACTTTCCGCAAGAAACGAGAAAAGCCGAGAGCAAAAGGGCAAAAATCAAAAGTAACGAGTAAATTTTCTTCATAAAAAATCCTTTCGTTAATGCAGTAAAAACGCGTCTGCATAAAAACAAAACGCGTTTTTTAGTTAATATAAAATTATTTTGCCTTGTAATAAAGCATACAGTGGCAGAAACCCTCAAAATCGGGGTCTGCAATCTGCCCCTTGAATTCCTCGCACATGCACTTGTTTTCTTCCGTGCGTTCAAGTCTGCAAGGGCAGTATCCGCCCGTGCGTTTTAAACCTTCTTTTACTGCTTTTACAATTTCATTATCGGGATTGAGCGTTATTTTCATTTTGTTTTTTCCTCATTTCGTTATTTACAAAGCAAAGAAAACAAATCAACCGCACGTGAAATTTCGTCAAATTGAGAATCACACCACGGCTCGCTTTTGAATTCAACTTCGCGCAATACGTCCTTTTTCAACTGTACGGTAGCGCAGAGAAAACTGTCTTTATATTCTATGAGCAGACCGAAACCGTTGTTGTTTGCAAGTTCAATGCAGTAGTCAATTATGATACGAGGCATC
>JAZOLR010000235.1:0-1844 GCA_045653255.1 Eubacteriales bacterium
AATAAGAGCGATAATGATTATCCAAGTGCA
The DNA here is from genome assembly GCA_045653255.1 of Eubacteriales bacterium. Taxonomy (GTDB): domain Bacteria; phylum Bacillota; class Clostridia; order Oscillospirales; family CAG-272; genus UBA1740. The sequence goes on from JAZOLR010000235.1 coordinate 31, forward strand.
ATTATCGTCGAAGAGGTGGCAAAGACAGTTGTTCATAATGTATTATTTCCTCCATAGTTTTTCGGGCTTTTTGCCCTTTCCTTATCATACTATGCAAGCGTTTCTTTTTTGTGATAAATCAGTTAGCGTTTGCGAATGAAAAATCAGAAATAACGAATGAAGGAATACTGTCTTCGCGCATATAGGTGGAAAATTCGTAGATACCGTCATTGCTATACGTGGGATAATTCAAATCTACCCCCATTTCATACGTTTTATTCGAGTGTTCGAGATAAAATTCACGGTAGAATTCTTCATCCATTTCGTACTTGACGGTTACTGTGTAGTCAAGTGCCGCATTCGGTTGAGTATACGCGTTTCTCATATCATCGGTATAGAGCAAAGAAAGGTATATTTCGTAGGCTTCGTCACCTGTATAAGTTTTCGTATATACGCTCTCGTTTTCAAGGTAGCCGTCGCCCTTTCCCTCTTTTGCCGCTATTTCGTAATATTCGTCAATTGCGTTAAGACCTACGGAGACTGTAACTTCTTTCAAGGATTTTTTCGCAAAGTCGCGGAAGACTTCAAACATTTTTTCACTATTTTCATAGCCGAGGTACGACGCTATCAGGTTCATCGAGTTTTTGTCTGCGGCATAAAGGCGCATAGCGTAGTCTCCGCGGTAGATTGTGCAGATATAGGGCGAGGAATATCTGTCGGGATTTCTAACGTCGGCAAGGTATGCTTCTGTGAGTTTGTTTCCGTCGGTATCAAAATAATATTGGAAGTGTCCTATTATCGAAACGTTTGTATAGACGTAGTATTTTCCGTTGATATTTTGTGCCGTTTTGCGAATTTCTTTTTCGTGAGTTTCGATATATTCTTCGGAAAGATAGAGTGCGCGGTAGAGGTCTTGTGTTTCTTCTACGTTGCAGACGGGAATTCTTTTCTGGAACGTCGTGCCGAGTTTCGTTTTTATTTTAAATTCATTCCAACCGAAGTGACGGGCATCGCTTCCCCAGTAGTCTTCTATGTCTTCTTCTATCATTTCGTCCGCGTAATTCACAATCAAGCCGACAAGTTCTTTATCAGAGAAAGTCACTTCGTCACCGTCGAGGTATAAAGTGACACTCTGCACCGTTTTTTCATTCGGTATATATCGGTCGTGATGGAAGACGTTGTAACCGAAGAGTGCAAAAAATACGATAAACAAAACAAGGAAGATACAAAAGCCTTTTACCCTGAAGAACATTTTTGACGGGTTTCTGTAAAGGAAAAGGTTTATAAAGAGAAGCCCGACGAACGCGCCGAAGAAAAATCCGAAGAATAGCCACGCGTCACCGTTTCCGAATGCTTCAAACATCAACCCCGAAAAGAAAGTGAGAGGGAAAAGAATGGCGTATTTGAGTATTTCGCCTACAGTTTCGTAAACTATAGGAGTGCCTGCGCTTTCTATTTTTCTTTCTTTGTATATGAAATAAGACAGGAAGAATATCAAGATAGCGACGGCAAGGGTGACAAAGATTTCAAGTGTGGTAAACGGCATATCGTAGGTCATGAAGAGACGCACGACAGGTGTTATATATACGAAAAATTCACTCAAATCGTACATTCTCGCATATTCTGCGTTGTAGTAAATAACAGAGGTAAACGCGAGATATATGCAGATAGGCAAAAAGCATATAGCAACTCCCATAACGAAAGTTGAGATAAGTTGCCCTGTCAACACGGACGAAAGGGCGGTAACGGACAAGAAGAGCAAAAAGTAGACAAGCGCGCGAAGAATTGAAGTCATATAAGTCAAAAGGACTTCTTTCACAAGCAGGTCATTGACG
>JAZOLR010000236.1:0-5117 GCA_045653255.1 Eubacteriales bacterium
CCGTTTTCTGCGGAACCACGCAGAACGGGATGTGCAGGGTTCAGAGAACGGGCACGGAAAGCAGCGATGGCGTCCTTGTCAACCATTTCAGCCAGATCGTCGTAATCCCATGCTTCGATCTTCTGGATTTCGTGAGAAGTACGGAAACCGTCAAAGAAGTTGAGGAAAGGAACTCTGCCCTTGATAGTTGCAAGGTGAGCAACTGCGCCGAGGTCCATAACTTCCTGAGGATTGGACTCTGCCATCATAGCGAAACCTGTCTGACGGCAAGCGTATACGTCGGAGTGGTCTCCGAAGATGTTAAGAGCGTGGGATGCAACGCAACGAGCGGAAACGTGGATTACGCAAGGAAGAAGTTCACCTGCGATCTTGTACATGTTCGGGATCATAAGCAAAAGACCCTGAGATGCGGTGTAGGTGGTCGTAAGAGCACCTGCAACAAGAGAACCGTGTACAGTACCTGCAGCAACTGCTTCGAACTGCATTTCCATAACCTTAACGTTTTCACCCATGATGTTCTTGTGTCCTGTTGCGGACCAAGCATCAGTAAGGTCAGCCATTACGGATGAGGGAGTGATGGGGTAAATTGCGGCAACTTCAGTAAACGCATACGATACGTGTGCGGCGGCTGTGTTACCGTCCATGGACATCTTTTTTCTTTGAATAGCCATGTTAGAATTCCTCCGTTTTATATATTTTTTATTTTTTTAGTTTTTTGCAAATAAGCATAGTTCACCACAGATAATAATATCACAAACTTAACAAAAAGTAAATAGGTTTTTAGAAGAATTTATCCCGAAAATACGCTATAAATTCAAAAATTTACAATTCGATTGCCAAAAATTTAACTAACTTGTGACAAAATCAGCCGTCACCTTGACAAAACGGGAAAATAAGTGTATAATAAATTATTGTATAAACGCATACTTTACGAACAATTTTACAAAAATATAAAGGAACAAAAAAATGCTTGGTGATAAAAAAGTCATTTTCTCGGGCGTTCAACCCTCGGGAAATCTCACTATCGGAAATTATCTCGGCGCGATAAAGAACTTTTCCGCCTTTTCTGACGAATACAAATGTTTTTACTGTGTCGTCGACTTGCACGCGATAACGGTGCATCAGGTCCCCGCAGACCTTCGCCGCCGCACGTATGAGACGCTTGCTCTCTATATTGCCTGCGGACTTGACCCGCAGAAGAATACGCTCTTCGTACAGTCTCACGTACCTGCACACGCAGAACTCGGCTGGGTGCTTGACTGCCACACGATGTTCGGCGAACTTTCACGCATGACACAGTTCAAAGACAAATCCGCAAAGCACGCGGACAATATCAACGCAGGTCTTTTCACCTACCCTGCTCTTATGGCGGCAGATATACTTCTTTACCAGACTGACCTCGTTCCCGTGGGTATCGACCAGAAACAGCATCTCGAACTCTCACGCGATATAGCGCAACGCTTCAACGGAATATTCGGTGAAACCTTCGTTGTTCCTGAACCTTATATAGCGAAGTCGGGAATGAAAATTATGTCTCTTGCAGAGCCTACGTCAAAAATGTCGAAGTCTGACACGAACCAGAATGCAGTCGTATATATTCTCGACGGAAAAGACGATATTATTCGCAAGTTCAAGCGCGCGGTGACGGATTCGGGAAGCGAGATAAGATACGCAGAAGACAAACCCGGAATAAACAACCTTATGACTATTTATTCCTGCTTCACGGGAAAGAGCCTTGAGGATATTGAACGCGAATTCGCAGGCAAGGGTTACGGTGACTTCAAGATGGCGGTAGGTGAAGCGTGTGCAGATGCACTCGCACCCGTACGCGAGGAGTTTGCCCGTCTTATGGCAGACAAGGCGTATCTTGAAGAGGTAATGAAAAACGGCGCGGCGGACGCGGCTTATTGCGCGAGAAAGACAATGTCGAAAGTAAAGCGCAAACTCGGTTTTGTCGCTCTTTAATCAAAACAACAAAGGAAATCGGGCATTTTGCATTTTTGCATTATGCCCGAGTTTTTATTTTCATTATGGAATTTACACAGTTTTTGAAATATCTCTCGGTTTTCGCCGTAGGGTTTTGTGTCTCATATATCGCAACCGTGCCCGTCGCGCGCGCCGCGTTTTCGGTGGGGGCGGTGGACGTCCCGCGGGACTTACGGCGAATGCATACTCGCGTGACGGCGACAAGCGGCGGAATAGCGATTTTTTCCGCGCTTGCTATCGCTGTTTTGTGCTATGTGCGAGGCGAGTTTTCCGCGCTTTCGGGCGCTTTACTGTCGGGCGGTGCAATCTCTGCCGCGCTCGGCTTTTGCGATGACGTGACACCGTTGCCGCCGAAACTGAAACTCGCAGGGGAGTGTTGCGTCGCACTGATACCGCTTTCTTTCGGAATTTTTGCGAAAGAGGTGGAATTTTTCGGGGTTTCTTTCCCGCTTCCCTTTCCTTTTTCGTTTCTCTTTTCGTTTTTGTGGATTGTCACGGTGACAAACGCAATCAATCTGATAGACGGCCTTGACGGTCTTGCGGCAGGGGTGGGGTTTGTCGCCTCACTTGCTTTATTCGCGCGGTATTCTTTATACGGTGCAAAACCCGATATAGCAATTCTTCCGCTCGCACTTGCAAGTGTTTTGCTCGGATTTTTACCGCACAACACGAAAAAGGCGAAAATCTTTATGGGCGACTGCGGCTCGCTCTCGCTCGGCTATTCCCTCTCCGTCTTAACTATTACAGACGGCAATTACGGTAGCGGCACTTTTCCCATATTAGCGGCAACACTCATACTCGCCTATCCTCTCACGGACACAGCGTTCGCCATCATTCGCCGCACAAAAAACAAGTCGGGCATCTTCTGTGCGGACAAAAACCATATCCACCACCGCCTCGTAAAAAGAGGATATTCAAAAGCCGAAACCGCATTTTTGCTTGTTTTCCTAACTGCCGTTGCAAGTGTTATTTCGCTTTTTGTGTAAAAAAATAAAAAACGGGTGTTTTGCATTTTTGCATTACACCCGATTTTTTGTTAGTGAGAAATATTATCAAAGTCGCGCGGAGATAAGAGGTGCGACCTTTAAAAGATGTTTTATAATGTTTTTCTCTTCGTTTTCGCGAAAAGACTTTTCTTCTGATTTTTTCGTCATGACGGCGATACCGAGAGCACCCACACATCTTGTAGCGCGCATTATTGCTATTGCATAGCCGAGATCTACCGAGCCTTTTGCGTTTTCTTTTCGCGTGGTGACTACGCTATTCTGGGAACAGCGATAAGAAATCATATCGTCAAGGCTCTTTATTTCGGGCCATTCCGCCTCGGCAGGCGCGCCGTATTTTTCCCATATCGCGAGAATCTCCTCGCGAGACATATTGCTGAGAATCACGCGCCCTGTCGCCGTGCGGTATATATCGTCTTTTCTGATTTTTTGCTTTTGCTCAAATATGCTTCCGTCGTCTATATAGTCGATAAGATATTTTGTATTCCCTTCCATAACCGCAAGCACGACACAACGCCCAAGCGTATTGTGAAGATATTGCATAAAGGGGTGGCAAACGGATATAAGATTATGTCCGTAACGACCGAAACGGCAAAGGCAATAAGCGGCAGGGCCTAATGCATAACCGCGAGAAGCAGAAATTTTTACAAGGTAACCGTCATGCACAAGAGTAGATATAATGCGTGAGCAAGTGGACTTGTTTATACCTGTGCGCTCGGCAATTAAATAAAGGGGGGTAGGTGTCGCGCCACCGTCGGAAACCGTCGACAAAATCTGCATTGCTTTCTGTATGGATGCTATCATTTTTACTTCTCCTTCAACTTGATAACTACAGTATATCACACGCTACGAAAAAGTCAAGATTTCACGATGCGAAATTTTTTGACTTTTTTATTTCAATATATATAATGAAAATAACGGAGGTTTTACCTATGATATTTTTCGTTTTATCAATTTTGGCATATCTGTTCCAAAATATTTCAAACAAAAAATTCTGCACTTGCGTCGGCACTTCTTCGACGGGCACGGCACTTATACAAAACGGACTGTGCTGTCTTTGTGCGTCGGTCGTACTCGCATTCTACGGCGGCGGAGTTCAAGCATTTTCCGCTAACACTTTATTCCTTGCAATACTTTTTGGCATTTCGTATCTTTCTACCGTGTTTTTGCTTTTACTTGCGTTTTCCTGCGGCACGGTCGGACTTTCCACACTTCTTTGCAACATAGGAATGTTTATTGCCGCATTTTACGGAATGATAAGATTTAAAGACGAGTTTACTTTCTTGATTGCGGCAGGATACTTATGTATGCTTTCGGCGGTCATTCTCACAACACCGAGAAAAAAAGCAGACGAAAAGGGGAGCATTCGCTGGTTTGCCTTTGCTTTAGGCTCAGGACTTTGCAACGGTTTTGTCGCTTCTGTCAAGCGCGAGGCGGTGGGAATAATGCCCGATTCTATTCCGTCTTTTCTTGCCGTCGGATTTTTCTTTGCGGGTTTGTTTGCTTTGGTATTTGCTTTTTCCGTACCAAAACATCGCAAAGATGCGTGTATTGTAATAAAGCAACCGCGCGTACTTCTCTTTGGGGCACTTGCAGGGGTGGGCACTGCGGGCGGAAATGCGTTTCAAATGCAGGCGCTTACTAAGTTACCCTCTACTGTCGTTTACCCCTTGACGTCGGGTATTCTCGTGATAACGCTCTGGCTTGCATCACTCCTTATATACCGCGAAACTACGGCAAAGCCGAGAAATATTATATCGGTCATTCTTTGCATTCTGGCTATTATACTTGCCAACATTAAACTGTGAAAGAGAGAAGTTTATGAAACTTAATCAAGTGCATTATATTGACAAGCGAAAAGGAAAGGCACACGTCTCGCTTGACGGCGAGTGGGAGTTTTGTTTTACCGACGAGGCAACGGAAGACGTGTCTTCTCTTCTATTTCCTTATACCACGGAAATTCCGTCAAGCGTCTATCACTCTCTATACAGAGCAGGCGTGTTACCTCACCCATATCACGGTACAAACAGTAAAAAATATCATTGGGTAGACGAAAAAGTCTGGTATTACAGAAAGCGATTTACCCTTGACCGCCCTGACTTTTGCGGCAATGCCTTCCTATCTTTC
>JAZOLR010000237.1:0-4360 GCA_045653255.1 Eubacteriales bacterium
TTGCCTATGACCATACGGGTTGTATGCAGTCAGAGGGAGTGCCGTGCGGATTTACGCAGTCGCTCTGCGACCTTGACGACGCAATAAAGGCATTGAAGGCAAACGAGAAATGCAAAAATCTCGACTTTTCGGTTGTCGGTCACAGTTGGGGCGGTTTTGCCGTAATGAATATATGCGCACTATGTAAAGATATTTCCCATATTGTCGCAATAGCGGGATTTATCGGCGCAAAAGAAATGATAAAACAGAACTTTTCGGGTATTCTCTCCCCCTACGAAAAGGCTATCCTTTCTGTCGAGACAGAGGCAAATCCCGAATTTATCGACTTTGACGCAAGGGTTTCACTCGCCGACACGCAGGCGAAAGTTTTGCTTATCTATTCCGACAGCGACAAACTCGTCAAAAAGGAAAACCACTACGATAAATTGAAATCCGCGCTTTCGGACAGGGAAAATATAACTTTCATTCTTGAAAAAGACAAAGGGCACAACCCGAATTACACAAAAGATGCGGTCTTGCGCCTCGGCGAATACCTTCGCGCACTTGCGAAAAAAGGCGCAAAACTCAAAACCGAAGAAGAAAAGCGCGAGTTTGTTTCTTCTTTCGATTGGGAAAAAATGACCGAGCAAGACGAACAAGTGTGGGAAAAGATTTTCAAACATCTTGAAAAATGATAAAAAACCTTGTATAATATATAGGTAAGGAAAAAAATAAAGGAGATACACCGATATGGCAATGAAAATGACTTTCCGTTGGTACGGAGAAGGCAATGACAAAATCAAACTGTCGGATATAAAGCAGATACCGGGCGTTGACGGTATCGTTTGGGCACTCCATCACAAGATGCCGGGCGAAATCTGGGAAGAAGCCGAGATAGCGGAAGTAAAGAGACAACTTGACGAGTACGGTTTCAATATGGACGTAGTAGAGTCTGTAAACGTGCACGATGACATCAAGATTGGTCTTCCCTCACGCGACGGATATATTGAAAACTACAAAACTACAATTAGAAATCTCTCAAAGTTTGGCGTAAAGGTTATTTGCTATAACTTTATGCCCATATTCGACTGGACGAGAAGTAACCTTTTCCACCCCGTCGGCGACGGTTCTACCGCACTTTTCTATGAAAAGAATATGATTCAGGACGACTATAACGCAATGGCGAAGTATATTCTCGACTTTACCGAGAAGTACAATATGTCCTTTCCCGGTTGGGAGCCTGAAAGAATGGCGAACCTCGACGAACTCTTCAAGGCGTACGAGGGCGTTGACCACGAAAAACTCTGGGCAAACCTCAAATACTTCCTTGAGGCGATTATGCCTACCTGCCGTGAGTGCGACATCAAGATGGCAATACATATGGACGACCCACCGTGGGATATTTTCGGTCTTCCCCGCTTGCTCATAAACGAGGAAAACATCAACCGCTTCTTGCGTATGGTTGACGATGAATATAACTGTCTCACACTTTGCTCGGGAAGCCTTAACGCAGACCCGAACAACAACGTAGCGGACATCGTTCGCAAGCATTGCGACAGAATCGCGTTCGCTCATATAAGAAACGTAAAACACTTCGAAAACGGCGACTTCTCGGAAGCGAGCCACCGCGACTGCGACGGCGATACGGGTATTCTCGATATACTCAAAGCATATCACGACTGCGGATTTGAAGGCTACATTCGTCCCGACCACGGCAGACACCTCTGGAACGAAGGCCCCGGCAACGTCCGCCCCGGCTACGGTCTTTACGACCGCGCACTCGGCATAATGTATATGCTCGGCGTGTGGGATAGCCTCGAAAAGTTCGATAAGAAATAATAGGCTTTGACACTTGACGGCTTTGCCGTGTTTATACAATGACGGTGTGTACACCCCCCGAATGAAAGATTTTCGCCGGCGACACGCACCGTTTTTGTTTTATATGTGCAATTTGCACACAAAAGTTTACATTTTAACCGAAAAGACGGTATAAGAGGGTATATATGACTAAAAACAGTATTATAAAAAACTCCGTTGTGCTTTCGCTCTGCATTCTTTTTGCTGCGGTTTTCGTTTTCGCGCTCGCTTTCCCTGCGTTTGCGGACTCGGCAGAGCAAGTGCTTATTGACAAAAACACAGTATGGAAGTATATTGACGACAACACCGACCCCGCGCAAGACCTATCAGGTCTCACCGCGTGGACTTTGGCGGATTTTGACGATAGTTCGTGGAAGAGCGCGAAAGGCTCATTCGGTTCGAAAAACGGCGAGATTGCCTCAATTTCGCACGTCACCCCCACTAATTTGATAAGCATCTACAAGGAAGGGACAAGCGACTGCGTTCCCGCAGTATTTTTCAGATCTACTTTCAACGTTGAAAACTTGTCTCAATATCACACGCTTTCCTTCAAGATTAGTGTCGACGACGCGGCGGCTGTTTATATTAACGGCAAACTCGTCCTTGACACAAGAGCGAAAAGCAATACCGCGACGAACCTTTATTACACCTCAAATAACACCTCGGTCAAGGTTTTCGCCTTTGAACTTTCAAAACTTCAGGACGTGCTTTTGGAAGGTGAAAACGTAATAGCGGTTCAAGTTCACAACAATTCAAGAACGAGTTCAGACATTCTTTTCTCACTTGAAAAAATGGTGCTTCTGGGATATGACAACCCCATAATTGACGAGCAGGTAATTCTCAACGTAGGAAGTTCGGAAAAAGAAAGAAACCTTTCGTGGCTTTCCAATATAAAAGATGAAGGAGAGGTAAGACTTGCCGAGGCATCTGCCGTTTTGAACGGTGTATTCCCTGCGGAGTGCGTCACTTTCGAGGTCACGTCTAAATTGGCGGCTAACGCAGTAGGTCGCTACGCAAAGGCGGCGACACTTACGGGACTTTCGGAGAATACCGAATACGCATACGTTATAGAGGCAGACGGAAAGACAAGCAAGATTTATTACTTCAAGACGGGAAGTTTCTCGGATTACAGTTTTGTTTTCTTCGGCGACCCTCAAATTTTCAACGCCGAGCATAGCAAGTCTTGGAAGGATACCGTTAACAAGGTAATAGAAAAACTTAACCCCGAATTTCTCATTTCGGGCGGAGACCAAGTAAACGCCCCCGAAGAAGAATCGTATTACGCCTACTTTGCAATAGATGCTTTATCCGGCATTTCTATCGCTACAACGGTAGGCCCCGGTCACGATAGCGGAAGCGCTACTTTTAGCGACCATTTCAATCTCCCGAATTTGAGCAAAAAGTACGGAGTTTCCACCGCATCGGCGGACTATTGGTACACGTACGGCAATACTTTGTTTATGCATTTGGATATGTCGGATACCGATGCCGCCGCAAACGGCGAGCACGAAAAGTTCTTGATGGAAGCGATTGCCGCAAATCCCGACGCGGTGTGGAAGATAGTAGTAATGCACGTTTCACTTTTCTCAACTGCTCAACACGGTGACCCCGACTACAAATATTTTGAAAAAGAGGTAAAAATTTACCGCCCCGCCCTCACTCCCGTGTTTACAAAACTCGGCATTGACGCAGTTTTGTCGGCGCACGACCACGTTTACGTGCGTACACACATGATGACCGACTCTGAAATAAGCACCGACATAGTAGAAAATAACAGAGTAGTCGACCCCGTCGGTACTCTCTATCTCTGCGCGAACAGTTCAACGGGCAGTAAGTTTTACGCAAAACGCTTTGAAGGATACTTCACGGCTTTCGAAAATTATGAAAAACGCAAGAGCGCGGTGCAGATTGAAGTGACCGACAACACTTTGACTTTGACTTCTTATTTCATTGATACTATGAAACCGTTTGACTATTTCACTATTGAAAAAGGCGACGCGCACCGATGCCAACCCGAAAAGGTGGAAGGCAGTCTCGCTACTTGCGTTGACGAAGGAAGAAAAACCTACTACGCGTGCGAATGCGGTAGAAACTACGAAGATGAAGCAGGCTTTACCGAAATAGAAAATATCGCCGAGTGGGAAGTTATCTCCGCGACAGGACATCTCTACGTAGGCGAGTGTGAGACGGAATGCTACTACTGCACTTTGACAAGAGAAACCGTCACCCCCCACGCAGACGAAGATGGCGACACCCTCTGCGATATATGTAGCACCTCACTTGCTGCCGAAAACGGCAACGAAAACAAAGGCGAAAACAAAAGCGGAATATCTCCCACCGTTATAGTAATCATCGCCGCCGCAACAGTCGCCGCCGCCTCCGTCGCAATTATTGTAATCAAAAAGAAAAAGGGATAAATAAAAAGAGTCCGAAACGGACTTCTCGTAAGGAGTTTACAACTTGTAGGGACAGGCGTCCTCGACTGTCCGTTAGCGCGAAAATTTGATACGCAGAAAACAAAAGA
>JAZOLR010000238.1:0-5363 GCA_045653255.1 Eubacteriales bacterium
CTCTTTGCCATACCCATTCTGTAAACTACGTTATCGAGACGGCGTTCAAGAATGATGAGGAGGTTTTCACCTGTCATACCTTCCTTGAGTTCTGCCATTTCATAGTATCTGATGAACTGCTTTTCAAGAACTCCGTAATAGCGTCTTGTCTTCTGCTTTTCACGAAGCTGTCTACCGTATTCTTCAACCTTCTTGCGAGCAGCGCCATGCTGTCCGGGAGCGGTGCTTCTCTTATCGAGCGCGCATTTACCTGATGTGCAACGGTCGCCCTTGAGGAAAAGCTTTGTGCCTTCTCTACGGCAGAGTTTGCAACTGGGTCCTGTATATCTTGCCATTTCTTTATACCTCCCTTTTAATTAAACGCGACGGCGTTTAGGCGGACGGCATCCGTTGTGAGGGATGGGTGTTACGTCCTTAATCATTGTGATTTCAAGTCCTGCGGTCTGAAGCGCACGAATTGCAGATTCTCTACCTGCTCCGGGGCCTCTTACGTAAACTTCTACAGTCTTCATTCCGTGCTCAATTGCGAGCTTTGCAGCCTGCTCTGCTGCAGACTGAGCTGCGAAAGGAGTAGACTTTCTCGAACCTTTGAAACCAAGTTCACCTGCAGATGCCCAAGAGATTGCATTACCCTGAGTATCGGTGATGGTAACGATTGTGTTGTTGAAAGTAGAACGAATATGTGCAGAACCTTTTTCGATGTTCTTGCGCTCGCGGCGCTTTTTAATAACCTTCTTAGGTGTAGCCATCTTGTTCTCTCCTTATTTCTTCTTATTTGCGATGGTCTTTGCGGGACCTTTTCTTGTTCTTGCGTTGGTCTTTGTTCTCTGACCTCTTACGGGGAGACCTTTTCTGTGTCTCTGTCCGCGATAGCAGTTAATTTCAACCAATCTCTTAATGTTAAGAGCAACTTCACGACGAAGGTCGCCTTCTACCTGGTAGGAAGCTTCTATCTCGTCACGGAGTTTTGCTATTTCCTGTTCTGTAAGATCCTTTGCACGAGTGTCAGGGTTGATACCTGTCTTTGCAAGGATATCACGAGAACTCTTCAAGCCGATACCGTAGATATAGGTAAGTGCTATTTCTACACGCTTGTTGTTTGGAATATCAACACCAGCTATACGAGCCATATGATATTATCTCCTTTTTAAAAATCTTTTTGCCTTATTGGCTTTGTTGTTTGTACTGCGATTAGCCCTGCTTCTGCTTGTGCTTGGGGTTCTCGCAGATAACCATTACACGGCCTTTTCTCTTGATGATTTTGCACTTTTCGCAAATCTTCTTGACGGAAGGCTTAACTTTCATTGTTTTATACCGTTCCTTTCGTTCAGAACTATTTTACTTTTTTCTCCAGGTGATACGTCCTTTTGTGAGGTCGTAAACAGAAACCTCAACAGTTACCGTATCTCCGGGGAGAATCTTGATATAATTCATTCTTAACTTGCCCGAAATGTGTGCGGTCACGATATGACCGTTCGGGAGTTTTACTTTGAAGGTAGCGTTCGGCAATGCTTCGATTACCTCGCCGTCTTCAAATTCTATAAGATCGTCCTTTGGCAGAATAATCACTCCTATCTTTATTAGATGTCAGCGCTTTGCGCTTAATTTATTTTACGTCGGTGAGAAGCAGAGGTCCTTGCGGCGTAACGGCAACCGTGTGCTCGTAGTGAGCAGAGAGTTTTCCGTCCGCTGTAACAACCGTCCAGCCGTCTCGAAGTACCTTAACGTCCGCGGTACCGACGTTCACCATAGGTTCTATGGCAAGTGTCATACCGTTGTATATGCGCACTCCTCTTCCCGCCGTGCCGAAATTCGGAACTTCGGGGTCTTCGTGCAATTCGGCTCCCACGCCGTGCCCTACGTATTTACGCACAACCGAAAATCCTGCGTCGGTTACACAGTTTTCAACTGCGCTTCCGATGTCGCCTATACGGTTTTCGTGAAGAGCAAACGCAACTCCTGCAAAGAAACTTGCTTTCGTCACGTCGATAAGACGCTGTGCTTCTTCACTTATCTTTCCCACCGCAAACGTTCTTGCACTGTCGCCGTTATAACCGCGGTAACACGCGCCTACGTCAACCTTTACGATGTCCCCCTCGCGAAGTATCTTCTTTGACGAGGGGATACCGTGTATTACTTCTTCGTTTATGCTTATACAAGCACTGCCCGGAAACCCGCCGTAACCGAGGAAAGTTGGTTTAGCATTACATTTTTCGATGTACTCTCGTATTTTCTTATCTATCTCTTTTGTAGAGATGCCGGGGCGTATTGCCTCTTCGGCAACGAGAAGTGCCTCGCCTGTAATTCTACCCGCAACCTTCATCAGTTCGATTTGTTCGGGATTCTTTAAACGTATCATATTTTCATCTAACTCCGAGGGCTTTCAGTGTGAGGGCTTTCGTGTCCTCTATACGTTCTTGCCCTTCAACGAGTTTGAGTATGCCTTTGTCAGCATAAAAACTCTTGAGTGGTTCGGTAACGCTGTGATAAACTTCAAGGCGGCTCTTTACCACCTCGGGTCTGTCGTCATCGCGGAGCGAGAGCGGTTTTTTGCACTTATCACAGTTTTCCCCGTCTTCTGACGGATTGTACTTTACGTGATAAGATGCGCCGCACGCGTCACACACGCGTCTGCCGCTCATTCTCTCGATTATAGCCTCGTCGGAGACTTCGAGACTGAGTACGCAGTCGATTGCGACTCCCATTTTATCAAGCGCTTCTGCCTGCGGAACAGTACGGGGAAATCCGTCAAGGATATACCCGTTCTTGCAGTCGTCCTGCGAAAGACGTTCACGGACAATGCCGATTACGACTTCGTCAGGAACGAGTTGTCCCGCATCAATATATTTCTTTGCCGCTATACCCATATCGGTTTCCGATTTGATTGCGGCACGGATAATCGCTCCTGTAGAAATGGTAGGAATACCAAGTCTTTCTGAAACGACTTCTGCCTGTGTACCTTTTCCCGCACCGGGCGCACCGGGAAATATTATTTTCATAATCTTTCTCCTGTTAACCTATTAGGAAAGGAATCCTTTGTAATTGCGCATCGTGAGTTGCGCTTCGAGTTCTTTTGCAAACTCAAGAGCAACACCGACAACGATAAGGATCGACGTACCACCAAACGTGAAACTGGATACGAGAGTCTGAATCGTTGCTTCGTCCGCAGCAACCCCTTCCAATACGAAATTGAGTGTGGGGGTGAGAACGAGGGGATTCGCAATTATAGGCAAAATTGCAATTATGCTCAAGAAGATTGCACCGATAAGCACTACCTTCGAGAGTATTTTTGAGATATAGTCCGCTGTCTGTCTACCCGGTCTGTGACCAAGAACAACGCCGCCGTTTTTCTTGAGGTTGTTAGCAATCTCAACGGGGTTGAATGAGAAAGACGCGTAGAAATATGCAAACAGAATGATGAGCACGAACATTGCAACGGGGTAGAACCAGCCGTCTGCCTCAAAGAATCTGTAGAAGCCTCCCCAGAATCCTTCTGTTGTTTCGCTTACTCCAAACAGTACCATAAGGGTAGCAGGAAGTGAAATAATGGAAGAAGCGAAGATGACAGGCATAACGCCCGACATATTAAGTTGGATGGGAAGATGAGTATTCTGTCCGCCGTACATTTTGCGGCCAACAACTCTCTTTGCATACTGAACGGGAATTCTGCGTTCACTACCGGTAACGAATACGATGAATACCGTAACGGCGATAAGAGCCGCGATTACGAGAAGTGCAAGCAAAATTGCAATGATACCGGACAAAGCACCTGCTTCAAATCCCCAGATAGACACGTTAACGAGTCTGATTATCATAGAGGGAAGAACGCTTATGATGTTTGCGAAAAGTATCAAAGATATACCGTTACCAATTCCATTTTCGTTTATCTTCTCAGCAAGCCACATAACGAGTGATGCACCTGCACAGAAGCAAATAACGATTACGGAAGCATAAAGGAACCACGTATTGCCTCCGCCAACCTTTGCTTCGGGAAGAAGCATTCCGCTCTTTGAAAGAAGTGCATAATATCCGATAGCGGTAATAACAGCAAGAATTACTGTTGTGTAACGCGTGATATTGTTAATCTTCTTCTTGCCCTCTTCGCCTTCTTTTGCAAGGCGCTCAAGTGCGGGAATAGCAACCGTCAACAACTGGATGACGATGGACGACGTGATGTACGGTGAGATACCGAGCGCGAACAAGGTTGCAGCGCTAAGCGAACCACCGGACAAGGTGTCGAGCTGAGCAAGTATTGTGTTTCCGAATGTCGCGTTAAAGTTTGACGCGTCAATAAACGGCACAGGAATTACTGTACCGATACGGTACAGAAGAAGAATGAAAGCAACGTAAATAAGTTTCTTCTTTACGTCGGGCAATCTCCAAGCGTTTCTAATAGTCTGAAGCATATTAGAGCACCTCGGTCTTTCCACCCAATGCTTCTATCTTTTCCTTAGCTGTTTCTGAAAAGACTGCTGCTTTAACAGTGAGTTTTTTAGTGAGCTCGCCTTCGCCGAGAATCTTGATTCCGTCGCAGACGGATTTGATAATACCGGAGTCAATAAGAGCCGCTGCGTCAACCACTGCGCCGTCTTCAAATTTGTTAAGCATTTCTACGTTGACAATAGCGTAGGTCTTGCCGAATTTGTTAAAGAATCCTCTTTTAGGAGTTCTTCTGTAGAGAGGAAGCTGACCGCCTTCAAAACCGGGCTTTACTCCTCCGCCGGAACGAGCATTCTGTCCCTTGTGTCCTTTTCCTGCTGTTTTACCGTTTCCGGAAGCAGGACCTCTACCCTTGCGGAAAGTCGCTTTTGCGGAGCCTTCTGCAGGTGAAAGTTCATGGAGCTTCATAGGTAATCCTCCTTTTTTCGTATTTCGCTTATATTGTTTCAACCTTAACAAGATGTCTGAGAACAGTTACCTTGCCATTAGTTGCAGCATCGTTGTTCAAAACGATGGAATCGCCGAGCTTCTTCAAGCCGAGAGAAGCAGCGGTAGCCTTCTGATTGGGCTTTGCACCGATAAGGCTCTTTACGAGCACAACCTTAATCTTTTCCATTACGTTGTCCTCCTATTAACCTTTAACATTCTCTACGCTGATTCCACGAAGAGCTGCTACTTCCTCCGCGGTTCTGAGAGCGCGGAGACCTTCGAACGTTGCCTTAACAACGTTGATAGGATTGTTGGAACGGAGGCACTTTGCTCTGATGTTCTTGATACCAGCAAGTTCAAGAACTGCACGAACTGCGCCACCTGCGATAATACCTGTACCGGGAGCAGCGGGCTTAAGAAGCACCTTACCTGCGCCGTATTCACCGATTACGTCGTGGGGAATGGTCGTTCCGTTGAGAGATACCTTAATAAGA
>JAZOLR010000239.1:0-4728 GCA_045653255.1 Eubacteriales bacterium
GGTGCAGAAGCAATAAAAGAACTTCTCGCAGAAATCGACATTGAAGCACTTTCCGAAGAACTTAAGAATGAACTCGTAGAGTCCAGCGGACAGAAAAAGATAAAGATAATCAAGAGACTTGAAGTTGTTGAAGCATTCAGAAAGTCGGGCAACCGTCCCGAGTGGATGATACTCGACACTATTCCCGTAATTCCTCCGGATATTCGTCCTATGGTACAGTTGGACGGCGGTAGATTTGCGGCTTCCGACCTCAATGAACTTTACAGACGTGTTATCAACAGAAATAACCGTCTTAAGAAGATGATTGAACTCGAGTCTCCCGAAATAATCATAAGAAACGAAAAGCGCATGCTTCAGGAATTCGTTGACGCACTTATCGATAACGGCAGACACGGAAAAGCCGTAACAGGTGCAAGCAACAGAAACCTCAAGTCGCTTTCCGAAATGCTTCGCGGTAAGCAGGGACGTTTCAGACAGAACCTTCTCGGTAAACGTGTTGACTATTCAGGTCGTTCCGTTATCGTCGTAGGTCCTGACCTTAAGATATTCCAGTGCGGTCTTCCTAAGGAAATGGCACTTGAACTCTTCCGTCCTTTCGTTATGAAACGCTTGATTGAAACACAGAAAGCAAGCGGTATCAAGGAAGCAAAGAAGAAAGTTGATAAGGTAGTTGCTGAGGTTTGGGACGCACTTGAATACGTAATTCGTGAGCATCCTGTACTTCTCAACCGTGCGCCTACGCTACACCGCCTTTCCATTCAGGCGTTCGAACCTGTACTTGTAGAGGGAAGAGCAATAAAACTTCATCCTCTCGTTTGTTCTGCATTTAACGCAGACTTCGACGGCGACCAGATGCCTGTTCACGTTCCGCTTTCTGCAGAAGCACAGGCGGAAGCAAGATTCCTTATGCTCTCTGCAAACAACCTCTTGAAACCCGTTAACGGTAAAGCGGTTACTACACCTTCTCAGGATATGGTGCTTGGTTCTTACTACCTCACACTTCTTCGTGAAGATGAACTCGGCGCAGGCAAGTGTTTCCGTGACTTCAACGAGGCTATTATGGCGTATGAAAACCACGAAATTGGTTTGCACGCTCCTATAAAGGTTAGAGTTGAAAAGGAAATAGACGGCGAAAAGAAGACAAAGATAATAAACGCAACTCTCGGTAGACTTATCTTCAACAGCAAGATTCCTCAGAATCTCGGTTATGTTGACAGAACAGATCCCGAAAAGGCATTTGACCTTGAAGTTGACTTTGTTACTACAAGTAAAGAACTCAAGCAGATAGTAGACCGTACTATCAAGTATCACGGTTTCTCTATGGCTGCAGGCGTTCTTGACGAAATCAAGGCAATGGGTTATAAGTACTCCACAAAGAGTTCTATCTCCATTTCCGTATACGATATGACTATCCCGCCCGAAAAGAAGACACTTCTTGCGAAGGCAGAGGAAGAAGTAGACGCAGTTATGGAATGCTACCTCAACGGTGAACTTTCCAATGACGAGCGTTATGAAAACACCATCAAGATTTGGGAAGATACAACCAACACACTTACCGACCGACTCACAAAAGGCTTTGATAAGTACAACTCTATCAACATGATTTGTACGTCCGGTGCCCGTGGTAGTATCAAGCAGATGAGACAGCTCGCAGGTATGCGTGGTCTTATGTTTGCAACAAACGGTAAGACTATTGAAATCCCGATTAAGTCGAACTTCCGTGAAGGTCTTACAATGCTCGAGTACTTCATCGGTGCAAAAGGTTCTCGTAAGAGTCTTTCCGATACGGCTCTCCGTACCGCAGACTCAGGTTACCTTACCCGTCGTCTCGTTGACGTTTCTCAGGACGTTATCGTTCGTGAGCAGGATTGCGGTACGAGCGAAGGTATCGTAGTAAGCAAGATAATGAACGGTCAGAATCAACTTGAATCTCTCAAAGAGAGAATTGTCGGCAGATTCGTTATAAACGACGTTGTGAACCCCACAACAGGCGAAGTTATAGTTCCTGCAAACACTATGATAAGCGATAATCAGGCAGATGAAATAGACCGTGCAGGTATCGAAAGAGTAGAAGTAAGAACAATACTCCGTTGCCGTTCGAAGCGTGGTGTATGTACACATTGTTACGGTTCCGACCTTGCATCCGGCAAACTCGTCAGCATAGGCGAAGCAGTAGGTGTTATCGCGGCACAGTCTATCGATGAACCCGGTACACAGCTTACGATGCGTACCTTCCATACTGGTGGTATCGCAGGTTCCGATATCACGCAGGGTCTTCCCAGAATCCAAGAACTCTTTGAAGCACGCAGACCGAAGAAGACCGCAGTTGTTACCGAAGTTGACGGTATCGCTCATATCATAAACGAAAACAAGATAAGCAAGGTAAAGGTTGTAAATCCCGACTTCGTTCCCGGTGAAGAACCCGTATACGAAATACCTTTCGGTATGCGTATAATTGTTGAAGACGGTATGCCCGTTGCAAGAGGTCAGGCTCTTACCGAAGGTTATCTCTGTCCTACCGACGTCCTCAATACAAACGGTCTTGAGGCGGCATACGATTACATCATAAGAGAAGTGCAGAAGGTTTATAGAAACGAAGACGTTGAAATTAACGATAAGCACATTGAAGTAATCGCACGTCAGATGACGAGAAAGGTTAAGATTACCGATCCCGGTGACACTTCCTTGCTCGTTGGTACTATGGTAGATATAATCGAGTTCAGAAGTGAAAACGAGGCAATTCAGGCAAGAATAGACGCAGGCGAGCGTACACTCCGCTTGGCAGAATACGAACCTGTGCTTCTCGGTATCACCAAGGCTTCTCTTCTTACCGAGTCCTTCCTTTCCGCTGCATCCTTCCAGGAAACAACAAAGGTTCTTACAGAAGCAGCACTTCGCGGTAAGGTTGACCACCTTCTCGGCTTGAAGGAAAACGTTATCATAGGTAAACTCATTCCTGCAGGTACGGGTCTTGAAATGTATCAGGACATCGACGTTGCAGAACCCACTGCTGAAAAGTACGACATCGTAGACGATGAAACGGTAGTAACCGAAGAAACGTCTGATGAAGTAGTTGAAGCAAACGCATAAATTAAAAGGGTTAAGCGAAAATTCGCTTAACCCTTTTTGCCCTTCACTTATTGATTTAAAAAGGTAAAAATAATGCAAAGAAAACCGATAGAAATAGATATTTACAATTACCCCGAAGAATATAGAGCCCTCTTGAAAAATTCTTGCGTATACGATAGCAGTTGCTCTCGCGAAGCGAAAGTCATATTCGTAGACCGTGACGGTGGTTACTACCTCAAAAATGCACCTCGCTCCTCGCTTTCAACCGAAGCGGAAATGGGGGAATATTTCAACAAAAAGTCGCTTTCCTCTCGCGTTTTGTCATATCTCTCGCTTGATAGTGACTGGTTGCTTACCGAAAGAGTGAAAGGTGAAGACTGTACATTCGGTAAATACCTCTCCGACCCAAAAAAACTCTGCGATACAACCGCATCGCTTTTGAGAGAACTCCACGCTACCGACTTTTCGGGTTGCCCTGTGCGTGATAGGCTATCATCATACGAGAAAACGGCAGAAGAAAATCACAAACTCGGAAAAGGCTGCCTCTCACTATTTTCGGGAAATTTCGGTTTCTCTTCGATAGATGAAGCGTGGAAAGTATGGCAAGAAGGAAAAGATAAACTGAAAAACAATACACTTATCCACGGTGATTACTGCCTGCCGAATATAATGCTGGACGATTGGAAATTTTCGGGATTTATCGACCTCGGAAACGGTGGAGTAGGGGATAGGCACATTGATATATTCTGGGGTGTGTGGACGCTTTTCTTCAATCTCGGCACGGAAGAATATACCTCTCGCTTTTTAGATGCCTACGGACGCGAGAACGTAGACACCGACCTGTTGCGCGTAGTTGCCGCAGCGGAAGTTTTCGGTTGATGCTTTTTTCCTTGAGCCCCAAATACCGCAAAAAACTAATTCACAACAAAAAGGGAAGCGAATAAAAAACGGAAAAATCCCTTTTTTATCTCATAATTTCGCTTAATAATGTAAAATTAACAAAAAAGATAAAATTTCCAAAATTTATTTCTTAGAAACTATTGACAAGCCAACACTAAAATGATATAATAAGATGATTTTTTGTGGGATAGTTATGCTCTCTCGCAGATAAGAAGTTTATACTCACACCGAAAGGTGCTTTGTATATAAACATTATAATTACAGAAAAGGAGGAAAAACATGCCAACCTTTAACCAGCTCGTTAAAAATGGCCGTGCAAAGTCGGTGTACAAGTCTAAAGCACCTGTGCTTCAGAAGGGTTTCAATAGCCTTACTAAGACTCCTACCGATCAGAGCGCACCCCAGAAGAGAGGCGTTTGCACAAAGGTTACTACAACCAGCCCGAAGAAGCCTAACTCTGCACTTCGTAAGATCGCCAGAGTAAGACTTACAAACGGTCTTGAAGCAACCACCTACATTCCTGGTATCGGTCATAACTTGCAGGAGCACTCGGTTGTCCTTATAAGAGGCGGACGTGTGCGTGATTTGCCTGGTTGCCGTTATCACATCATTCGCGGTACGTTGGACGCTCAAGGCGTAGCAAACCGCAAGCAGGGCCGCTCCAAGTACGGAGCTAAACGTCCTAAGAAATAAGCCACGGCTTATTTTGTGCCGTCCTTGTGCTGTAATTTTCATGTTATTTCAAAAAACAAGATTGAG
>JAZOLR010000240.1:0-2280 GCA_045653255.1 Eubacteriales bacterium
CGTCGCGGTCGGCAAACTTGGAAAGAAACGCGGAAAACTCCGTGCCAAGTCCTTTCTGCGTTGTGTAACTTATTTCACCCACTTCAAAAAGTGAGTTGCGAAACGCTTGCTCGTTTGCAGGGTGCGGAGCGAAACTGTTTGTCTCGTGCTCGAAGTGCAAGGTTAGAATTTTTTTCATATTGTATCTTCCTTTATTTATGTGAGTATTTATGCGAGTATTTATGCGAGAAACTTTATTGAAAAAAGTTTCTCGCGCTCTTCAAAAAATTTGCAGTATTTATTTTAATTTTCCAGGTGTGATACTCTGCATTTTAGTAGGGGGACGGTATGTTTTGGACTGCCCTCTATCAGTGATTGGCGGTTAGTTATTAGAGTAGTTAGTTTGCTTTCAACCGTCCGCTGCTTAATGTATGCAAATCAAAGCGAACTTATTGCAATAGTAGTTTTTATTGCGATTTCAAGGCCTGTGGGCAGGGAGTTTTTATAGAGCCATTCGTCGCGGGTGTGCATACCGCCGCCGTTATAGACGCCGATGCAGACGGCGGGAATGCCGAGAGAAAGGGGGATATTGCAGTCGGTAGACGAGGGGGAAGTTTCAGGCTTTTTGCCTGTCACTTTTTCTATTATTTCTTGGCATTTGTAAACAAGAGTTTGCAAATCTTCTTTGCTCGTGCCTTTTTCGCAGGGGCGCTCGCCGATAAGTTTCACACTCACTTGCGTGTGGTCGCAGTTTGCCGCTTGGAAAACGCGCGAGAACTGACCTTTCATATAGTCGAGGCATTCGACGTCGTTTGAGCGGTATTCGCAGAGCATTTTTGCGCTTTCGGGGATAGTATTGACGGAAGTGCCGCCCTCTATTATGCCGACGTTGAGTGTGGTTTTTGTGTTTTCTTTTTGCGGAATTTCGATTTTGTAAAGTTCGGTTATGATTTCCGCGAGCGAAAGCGCGGCGTTTCGGTTGCCGAATGCGAGGAACGAGTGACCGCCCTCGGTTTTTACTTCGACTTCGTAACGGTGCGAGCCGTCGCATTTATCGTGCAAATCGAAGAAACTCGACGTATCAAACGCGAGGAATTGCTTTATTCTGCCTTCGTATTCCGCCATAAACGTGCGTGTGCCGAAAAGGTTTCCGAGTCCTTCTTCGCAAGAGTTGCATACAAAAAGTACGCCGCCGTCGGTTTCTATTTTGTTTTCGATAAAGAATTTTGCCGTCAAGAGAAGTATAACGACACTTGCCGTATTGTCGCCGACACCCGCGCAGTATATTTTTCCGTCCTTTTCACTATAGGGAAGCGGGGTTTCGTCGGGGAAGACCGTATCGGTATGCGCGGCGAGCGCTGTTATTTTATTACCTGCGCCGCATTGATAGGGGAAAATCACGTTCTTTGCGCGGTCAATATATACGCCGTTTGCGCCGTTTTTTAAGAGCCAATTACGGCAAAACTCAGCGCGTGCGTCTTCCTTGTATGAGGGCGCAGGAATAGCGCACAACTCTCGCAAGAGCGCGTATAATTCTTCTTCGTTGTTTTTGATAAATTCGCGCAACAAATTTTCCATATCAAACCTCGTTCAGTTTTATCAATAGAATTATACCAAAATATACTCTCTAAGTCAATGAAAACTTGGTTGATTTTTCTCCTACTTTTCTTTCGCGAAAGAAAAGTAGCAAAAGAAAGCGGCACTATTGGATTTTTTATTTTATTACGAGACTCTGTCGTTTCGTTTTGGGGAAATGACAAGTGTACACACACCCTACCGAAATAACTTTCGCGCTATCGGACAGTCGAGGACGCCTGTCCCTACAATACGACTTGCTAACTTCCTTATGAGAACCACGCTTTCTATTGGTTTTTTATTTTATTACAAGACTATGTCGTTTCTTTTGGTGGAAATGGTCGCCGAACCCCACAAGATAAATATCGTTATGTTATCTTAATTTTGCATTTTGCGTTTTGTATTTTGCACGAAAGAGCGACTGTTTCCCCCAAAAAACAAAAAGGAACAAAGCGAATTTGTTCCTTTTTGTATGTATTAGTTTACAATTTTGGCTTATTTCTTGAAGTTTTTGAAACCGGGGATGTCAACGAGGGGCTTTACGTCTATGGGCATGCCGGATGCGATAGACTTGTTAGCCGCGATACCTGTGAGAATACTCATTGCGCCGTCGATGTGAGAAGCCGCTCTCTTGAAGGGGTCGTATTCGGGAACGCCGAATATGTCGTTGAGAAGAACGGTATCGCCGCCGCCGTGACCGCCCACGCCTTCCTGAATTTCAACCTC
>JAZOLR010000241.1:0-5405 GCA_045653255.1 Eubacteriales bacterium
GCACGTCATTATACTCTACTATGTTTTCAAATGCAGCGCCACCGCCGAGTGTTATCTGCGAGAGATCCATAACGTTGTGGGATACGCAGTTACGCCAGCCGCCGATAGCGATACCTGCCTGAGTGTCAATCGGGTGGTCAACGTGGTTGTTCTGAATTACGTTAAATCCGGGAACTCCACGGCTAAGAAGTTCGTATCCACCCAAGGAAACCGAAGTTGAACGGTTAAACTTGAACTCGTTGTAGATAACCGCACTGCGCTGGCATTCGTTGACTTCAACGGCAGCCAAACGCATATTGGTAAGGTTGCAGTTCTGAATTACTACACCCTCTGCATTTTTTGCGGAAATACCGCGTGCGCTCGACTTGTCAAAGTGGATGCCGTTTACTATAACGTTTGAAGCAGCGATATTCAAAAGGTTGCACTGCTTTGACGAATATTCTATCTTTGCGCTCTCGAAGTTTTCAACGGGGTATACGTAAATCTTGCCTGTGGGAGTGTCTATATACCACTCGCCTGCCGTGTCAAGCGCCTCGGGTGCGTTATAGATATAGAACATATTGTGACCTGTCGGAGAGTTACCCGACACGCCGCAGCCCCAAGCAGAGCCGCCTGCTGTGGTGAGCGCATAGTAGCCGTCCTTTTTGTCTATTGCCTTTATCTTGTAACGGTTGTAGTCCCATCCCTCGTAGGCGTTACCGAAAATCATTACGTTACGGTCGGAAATGGACTTCCAATTAGCAATCCATTCAATGTCGCTCTCTGTTATGTGCTTGCCCGCTTTTTCCTGATAGTTGGGGGTAAGACGGATAGTAAAGCCGAGGTCCATATTCCAGATACCGAATCTGTCTATAAAGGGAGCAAAGCCTTCTGCCTCACGAGCGGCGAGTTTTTCGTAGTCCTTCATTGCCGCTTCTTCGGTCTCGTAAAGGGTTTTAGGCTTGCCCTGATAGGTATAAACTATGTTCCAATCGGGTTTTTCGCCCTTGCCCTGCAGGTAGTCTCTGTATTCAACGTAGAACTTAACTCTCGCAGTCCAACCAACGTACAAGCGTGAGCCGCCCTTGTCAACAACTGAACCTGATTCGTCTACGTTATCAAAATAAAGGAGGTCGTACTGGTTATCGGAATTGTTGGGGAAACGTGCCATATCCTGCATTTTTCCGTTTATGTAAAGTAAAGGAAGGTGCGTCTTGTCGACTACGCCGATTTCTTCACTTGTCCAGCCGAGAGCCTTTACGTCAGCGCAGAGAATCTTGTCTCTTACGCTTGCAGGAATGCGGGACGCTATTTCGTCGTCCGCAGATACGGGTGAAAAAGCGGAATAGGGAACGTTCTTTGTTGCAGAAACAAGAACCTCGCCGTCACCTGCCGCAGTCAAAATGAAGGGGGTGTCGGGTGTGCCTGTGAACTTCTGATTCAAGTCAAGAGTGTCTGAAATGTAATACTCACCTGCGTGAACAATTATAGCGGTGGGGATTCCGGGCTTTGTTCTGTCCATTGCCTTTTCAATAGTTGCATAGGGGGCTTCTGCTGTACCCTTGTTTGAATCCAAGCCGCGCTTTGCATCTACGTGAAGACATACGTAGCCTTTTTTGATATATGCATCAATATCGTATTTCGGCACAACGGTTATCTCGTCGGGAAGTTCTGCGCGAGACTCCTTGAATTTCGCCATTACGTATTTGTGTTCTGTTTCGGGTGACGATCCTTTTTCACCGTTAGCAAAGGCAAGAAAACCCTTTTTCACTTCGTCTGTGAATACTGAACGGTAGTCCTTGTCAAGCGTGCCTGGCAAGTTGGTTTCAACTAAATGCTTCATAAAAGCATCCTCCTTTGTGGGCAACTTTATTTTTTTATTTAATATATCAAGTAAAAAACGCGCTGCGTTTTTATTTTTTTGCCCTTATGCTTACTATATCAAACAAAAAAGCAAATGTCAAGTTTTATAAGCGAAAAAAAGAATAAAATACAAGAAAAAACGAGACGCCGACACAAAAGGTCTACGCCTCGCTTTTACGTATTATAAATCTTACTTTACAATTCCCACGCGGTCAAGAATATGCACGACGGATTTGTAGTTCTTATTTACTTTCATTTGCTCTTTTTCGAGCGTTGTCATAAACTCTGCGAAGTCAAACGAGTGGGGCTTCGACTTGTCTTGATACTCTTCTACTGCTTTTTTCACGTTGTCGTAGTTTTCGCTTGTGTTGTCGAAGTTACCGCTATAAACTGCGGTATCTACGGATACGTGCATATAATCGTTTCCGTCCGCGTCGATGCCCATTACTCCGCTATCCGCTTCGCCCATATTAAAGGCTCTCGCGCAACCTGCTACTATATTGTTTCGGATATTGTTCATTGATGTCGAGCGAATGAATATTTCAAGAGGATTTATGCGGTAGCCTTCTTTTCCTCTGTTTTCTATGTATTCCTTGTACATATCCATGTAGGTGAAAAGTTCGGGGAAACGCTTTTCATATACACTTCCCTCTTTCGCAAATTCGGAATACACGTCAATAAACTTGTCGGCAAATCCGCGGAAGCGATAACCGAGGTGGCAGGTGTCGGAGAAATACATCCACGACTGATTTATTCTGTCGTTGTAGTTTATCCATCTGCGCCAAGCACCGTCAGGGTATCTCCAAGTGAGCGAAACGTAGTCGCCTTCATCGTCCGAGCGGGTTTTGAGCGACCAAACTTCAAGTTTTACGCCGTCGCCTATATCCTCGCTTCCTACAAAGAGGAAATTTGTTATGCGGTCGGACATTTCCGTCATTACGGTGTAGGTTTTTCCGCCCGCCGTAACGACAAAGGGATATTTTCCGTCTGCCGTTTTCTCTCCCGTTACAGACGCTATCGTGCCTGTAAATACGCGTTCGCTGTATTTTCCGTTTGCGTCATATCCGTCTTCGAAAATCTGCGTACGTCCTACGCAGAAGTTGTTGTACATTACGTGGCCGTGTCCCGAAGAAGAATAAATGAACGCTCTCGCCTTTTTGCCCGGTGCGCAAGTGGTATCAATAATATTGCAGTATGCGTAGTTTCCTGAATTGAGGTCATCGAAATACACGCCGTTTCCGGGTGCGTTCCAATCGTGCATATAGTTATAACGAATGTGCGTACCTCTTGAATAGAACTGATTCATATAAACAAGTCCTGCATCAGAGGTCGTAGTGTTTCCGCCCGGAATATCGTTATATTCTATTATGTTTTCAATAGACGGACGGCCTCCACCGCTTACGCTTATATTCGTCTTGCGGAGATAGTTGTGCGACGCGCAGTTCATATATCCGCTTATATTAAGACCGCACTGATTGTCTATCGGCTCGTCTATTAGGTTGTTTTGAATTACGTTAAGTTGTCGCTTGCCTTCTACTATATATTTCTGTCCGTAGGTAGCAACGGCAACTGTCTTATTGTATTTGAATTCATTGTGTATAACGGCAGAGCGGTTTGTGTTGTCAAGCAATATAGCGATACCGCTCATATTCGTGCCTTTGCTATTCTGCACGACAACCCCCTCGCAGTCCTCTGCGACAATACCGCGTGAAACACCCTTGTCGAAGTGAATTCCGTTGACTATTACGTTGTCTGCTCTTATTTCCATAAGGTCGCAGACGTTGGCGGAATATTCTATCTTCGCCGTCTTCATTTCTTCCGTCGGGTAGATATAAAGTCTGCCTGTCGGTACGTCCATATACCACTCGCCCTCGGTGTCAAGCGCTTCTATTGCGTTATAGAAATGGTAGGTGTTGTGTCCTGTCGGGGAGTTTGCGGAATTCATCGCGCCCCATCTTGAGCCGTCTTTCGTCGTGAGACGGCACATACCGTCTTCGCCCTTTTCTACCGACTTCACTTTATAGCGGTCGTAGTCCCAACCTGCGTATGCGTTTCCGTATATCATTACGTCACGGTCGGAAATAGACTCCCAATTCGCTATTTCGTCTATTTCTTCTTGAGTGGATTTTACGTCTGCATTTGGCTTTTGATTAGGGATAAGTCCGACGGTAAAGCCCTTGTCCATATTGTAGTGACCGTATTTGTCAACGAAAGTAGGAAATCCTTCTTTTTCTCTTGCAGAGAGTTTTTCGCAGTCTGCGAGTGCGCTCTCTTTCGACTTGTAGAGAGGATATTCGTAGCCGTTTTTCACGTACTTGGCGGTTTCCCAATTCGGCTCTTCGCCTTTTCCTACGAGGAATGCTTTATACTTTTCGTAAAACTCTACTCTCGCTACCCAGTACATATATAGACAAGAGCCGTCGCGGTCAATGACCGAGCCCGTGTCAAATATCTTATCAAAATACAAAAGGTCGTAGTGATTATCCGTTTTGTTGGGATAGCGCGCGAGTGTCTGCGCCTTGCCGTCTGCATAGAGGGTAGGCGAGCGGTATTTTCTCACCGTGCCTATATCTTCCTGCACGTAGTAGGTCGTGACGTCCCCTATTTGCTCGGGCGACCAACCTTTTTTCTTCATATCTGCAAACAAAACTTTACTTTTCGCTTTTTCGGGAAGTCTTGCGGCTATTTCATCGTCTTTTTCGATAGGTGCAAAATCGGAGAAATCAATCGTCTTCGCCGCAGAAATAACAACCTCGCCATCACCGATAGAAGTAAAGATAAAGGGGAATTCAACGCCCCCCGAAAGTGCCTTTTCTATCTTCAAAGTGTCGGAAATGCAGTATTCACCCGGATAAATACAGATAGCGGTCTTCTCGCCCGACTTTGCAAGTGAGATAGCCTTTTCTATTGTTGCGACGGGGGATTTTTCCGTGCCGTCGTTTTCATCACTTCCGCAACACGAGCATACGAAAATCTTTTCGTATCCTTTTTTGAGATATTCGTCTATATCATATTTCGGCAATACGGTAACTTCTTCGGGCATTTCCTCTACTGCCGCCGTGAATTTATCAAACACGTAATTCTGCTCTGCCGCGGGAGACGAGCCTTTTTTTCCGTAGGCATAGTCAAGTTGACCGCGTTTTACTTCTTCTGTGTAAATTGAGCGAAAGTCAAGTGCGCCCACATTTTCGAGATTCGTTTGTACAAGGTGCTTCATAGTTTTCTCCTGATAATTGAGATGTTGAGAATTAGAAAAGAGCGAAAGGCAATTTCCCTCTTTATTCATTATAGAAAAACCGAAAACCAAAGTCAAGCGATATATAAAAAAATGTGGTTTTTTCCTGATTTTCGTATGTTTTTTCCATTGCGTTTTCCGTATTCTCATTGAGTTTGCGAAATTTCACAGAATCTTTTGCAGTCTTTATCTTTTTATGTCAGACGGCAAGTAAAGGACATAAGGCTTTCTGGTCTGCATACGGCATTCCCCTTTTTCTTGCCTTATGTTCTCCTCACCGTCGGACTGTAAAAAAGCAATAAAAAGAGAGTTTGAAAATCAAACTCTC
>JAZOLR010000242.1:0-5764 GCA_045653255.1 Eubacteriales bacterium
CTGACGGTGTGCAGGCGGTAGGGCATATCCCCGTCTCGCTTTCTTCTCTCGGCGTTGACTTGTACTCCTTTTCAGGACACAAATTCGGCGCACCTAAAGGTGTTGGCGGTCTTTTCGTGTCCGACAAGGTTGAATTGTCTCCGCTTATATACGGCGGCGGTCAGGAAATGGGAAAACGCGGCGGCACGGAAAACGTAGCATACGCATCGGGAATGGCGCTCGCTTTGAAACTTGCGATAACCGAAGATAGAGAAGAATTAACGAAAAAACGCGATTATTTAATAGATGCGCTCTTGAAAATAGACGGCTCGTTGCTAAACGGCACGAAAGAAAATCGCCACGCGGGGAATATAAGCGTGTGCTTTGACGGAATAGTAGGTCAGAGCGCCGTTATGCTCCTTTCGCTTGAGGGAGTTTGCGTTTCTGCCGCGTCTGCTTGCTCTTCGTCAAGTCAGTCGCCGTCTCACGTGCTTTTGTCAATGGGATATAGCGAAGAAAAAGCACTTTCCGCAGTTAGATTTACCGTCTCAAACTCGACCTCCTATGAAGACATAGACTATATAGTGGAAAAAACGAAAAAAACGGTATCGCTTCTGCGAGGCGCAAAGTAAAACTCGCATAAACTCGCATAAAATAAGAAGAAAACCGAATTCAAATAGCAAAAGATTAGCAAGCAGAAAGGAAACCCTATGAAAGTGTTGCTCGGTATGAGTGGGGGGCTTGATAGCACCTATGCCGCAATAAAACTCAAGGAAATGGGATACGAAGTAGAAGGCGCAGTCCTAAAAATGCACAACTATACAGAGGTAGAAGAAGCAGAAAAAGCCGCACTCGCCGTAAAAATTCCGCTTCACGTGATAGATTGCAGAGAAGATTTCAACACCTGTGTTGTCGACAGTTTTGCCGAAGACTACCTTTCGGGAAAAACACCCAATCCGTGTATAATATGTAATGCAACCGTAAAGTTTAAAAAACTCTATGAAACCGCAAAAATGCTCGGTTTTGACAAGATAGCCACAGGTCACTATGCAAATATAGTGAAAACCGATGCAAATTACGCTATAAAAAGAGGAAGCGACGCGAAAAAAGACCAAAGTTACGTATTGTGGCGCGTAGACTCCGAAATTCTTTCATCTCTTATCTTCCCGCTTTCTGAGATGGAAAAGAGCGATATAAGGGAAAAGGCGAGAGAAATGTCACTTTCTGTAGCCGATAGAGAAGAAAGTCAGGAAATATGCTTCATTCCCGACAACGATTATCCCTCGTTTATTGAAAAGAATTACAGAAAAAGCGAAGAAGGTGACTTTGTTTCAACTGACGGGCGTATGCTCGGCAGACACAAAGGAATATTGCATTATACGGTAGGTCAGAGAAGAGGTCTCGGAGTTTCGGCGGGTGAAAGAATGTTTATTACCAAAATAGACGCAAAGACAAACACGATAACACTTGCCAAAAAGGGCGAAGGTATGTCAGACACCTTCACCGTCTCCAATCTCGTCTTCACCGGTATGAAAAAAAGAGAAGAGGGAAGTGTTCGCTTGCTTGTAAAAACGCGTTATCTTGCCCCGCTTGCAAATGCCGAAGTGACCTTCTCAAAAGATAACGCCACCGTGCGTTTTCTTGACGAGCCGCGACTCGTAACCCCGGGTCAATCGGCGGTATTTTACCTTGATGACGTGGTTATGTTTGGCGGATTTATTGATTGATACGTGTATTTTTAGACGTGGGATTTGTCACTCCTCACCGAAAAAATGTCCGAAAAGTTATACAAATTGCCACAAAAAAGGTGGTTTGTGCAAAAAGTCAATGTGTAGAAAAAACATCTTCGTTTTTGTGCACTTTGTACAAACTTAAAATAGCCAAAATATTAAGTTATAATATGAAAAATAGTAAGTTGTATTTACCTTTGCGAACACTATGGGCGAAAAATGGGCATAAATAGCCTATATTTGAGCAAAAAGCGAGGTAAATACAACTTACTATTTTTACTATGTGTCCTTGAGGGTATGTAAATAAAAGTTTACAAAACTGAAAAACGCGAAAAAACTGAATTTTTCAAGAGCAAAAACAGGTGCAAAAAACGGGCATTTTGCCTTATTATATATAAATTGAATGCTTGACTTTTGAACGGAAATATGATATTATTGTTATTGCTAAAAATGGCGATATATGCCGTTTGAGTGTTTTTCAGGGGTGAAATCCTTCGAAATGCTTTCAAAACGGCGTGCATCTCACTTCATTTTTATTGTATTACACTGTAAAACCAGTTTAGATTTTCAGGAGGAAAAACATCATGAGAAAACCGAAGCTGACAAGAATAACGGCTATGTTGCTTGCACTTGTTATGTCTTTTGGCGTTTTCGTTTTGCTGCCTAACGAGAGTTTTGCGGCAACGGCAACGGCAGACGAAGGATCGTCGCAGGCATTGGCTAACATTCTTAATTCCGACTCTTATGCCGAATACAGCGCAAGGTACACAAAACAGAAAAAGGGTACTGAGGAAATCGCAGTTGATATTTTTGACTTCGCGATTGACCCCAACACTTTGAAGGCAAACGAAGTTTACGTTGCTTCAGAGCATCCCAACATGGCAGGCGTGGAAGGTGCGGATATATCCGTCTACACACCCGACCACGGTCAGATAAGTTGGACAGTCACCTTGACCGAAGAGCAGAGAGGTATGTACGGTATCGTATTTGAGTATTACCCGATTATCGATAACGTATCTACTATCGAGCGTATCCTTTACATAGACGGAGCAGTTCCGTTCTCTGAAGCACGTTCACTCTCATTCTCAAAGATTTGGAAATATTATCACGACACCGAAAGCGGAAGAGTTTACGGTTATATGACCGATGAAGACGGCAAGAAAGTCTTCCGTCAGGACGTAAACGGAAACGACCTCCGTTATAGCATTGAACAGTCACCCGAGTGGCGTACTTACTACTGCTCTGACGTTGACGGTTACTACTTCGAGCCGTTTGAGTTCTATTTCTCTGCAGGTGAACACACGATAACACTTGAAGGCGTAAGAGAATCTCTTGTCATCAAGTCTATCAAACTTGTTCCCATAGAAAAGACTCCCTCCTACGAAGAGTATATCGCTCAGTTTGCAGGTGAAGGCGCGGCAGACGGTGAGATAGTTCGTATTGAAGCAGAACTTCCCGATGCAGTTTCGGATACGTCAATTTCTCCCACGAACGACCGTTCTTCCTCCATAAACTCTCCTTCTGTTCCCGATGCACAACTTTACAACGTTATCGGTGCAAACAGTTACAACACCGTTGGACAGTGGGCAAGTTATAATTTCACAGTAACCGACACAGGTCTTTATGACATCGTGTTCAGATACCGCCAGAACGCACTTGAAGGTATGTTTATCAGCCGCGTTATCAAACTCTGGAGTAGCGACGGTATGTACGGACTTCCCGACGGAACACCTACAGTTCCTTTCGAAGAAGCAAACGGCATCCGCTTCGACTTCTCAAAGAAGTGGCAGGCGACAGCACTCGGTTCAGGCGACACCACCTTCCAGTTCTACTTTAAGGAAGGCGTTGAGTACGTTATTCAGTTAGAAGTTGGCCTCGGTCAACTTTCTGACGTCATCAGTACGGTTCAGACAACTTTGACTTCCGTAAACACTTCCTATCTTAATATATTGAAACTCACCGGTGCAAGCCCTGACAAGTACCGTGACTACGGCTTCCTCGACATCATGCCCGACACGGTAAGAGCGCTCAACGTTGACTCAAGAACTCTCTACGCAGTTTCCGACTCCATAGTTGAACTCTGCGGAACAAGAGGTTCTCACGTTGCAACTCTTGATAAGGTTGCAGAACTTCTCAACCGTATGGGTAGCGACCAGGACGAAATCGCGGCTAACCTCTCGAACCTTAAGTCATACATCGGTACACTCGGTTCTTGGCTTAACTCTTCGAAGTCTCAGTCGTTGACTCTCGATTTCATCAGCATTCAGCCGTCGGGCGAAGAACTCCCCCGCGCGACTGCATCCGCATTCTCTTCCATCTGGTTTGAAATGCGTTCGTTTGTATCCAGTTTCTTCGTTGACTACAACTCTCTCGGTGTTACCGCAGAAAACGTAGGTGAAGACAGCATCGACGTATGGCTTGCATACGGTCGTGACCAGTCTCTTATCTGGAGAAACATGATAGATAGCCAGTTCACTCCTGAATCAGGCATTGCAGTTAACCTCAAACTCGTTACAGCGACTACGCTTCTTCCTTCCGTTCTTGCAGGACAGGGACCTGACGTGTATATCGGTCTTGCGAGTGCCGACGTTATCAACTACGCAATACGCGGTGCGATAAAAGACGTTCAGGACTATGAAGGCTTTGAAGATATCTTCGGATACGACGTAACAAAGACAGTATATAATGAAGATACTTACACATACAACTACTATAACAAAGCGGGCGAAAAAGTTGATATAAGCGAAATCAACTTCAACTACGCGAACACCATTCCGATATCCCTCTACGGCAAGACCTACGGTGTTCCCGAGACCACTAACTTCCCGATGATGTTCTACCGTATGGACGTTCTTGCAGACGTTGGAATAGACATTCCTACGACTTGGGACGAAGTGCTCGAAGCAGTTCCGATACTTCAGGCGAACAACATGGAAATCGGTCTTACATACGAAACCGCAATGGATATGATACTTTATCAGTTCGGCGGAAGCCGCTGGAAGTATGAAGATGACGAAGAGTACGCAGGTGCACAGATCGGTCTTGACACCGACACAGCGCTTGACGCTTTCAGATTCTGCGTAAGACTTTATACCGACTATTCATTCCCTGTAACATTTGATGCATCTAACCGTTTCAGAACGGGTGAAATGCCTCTCGTTATCACAGACTACTGTAACACGTACAATACTTTGACAGTATTTGCAACGGAAATCAGAGGTCTTTGGAGATTCACTTCCGTTCCCGGTGTTATCCGTGAAAACGGCGAACTTAGTAACTGTTCTATGGCATCCCTTACCGCAACCGTTATGCTTTACAACGACGACGAGCAGTACGACGCGGCTTGGGAATATATGAAGTGGCAGTCAGGTGCTGACGTACAGGCATCCTACGGTAACCAGATGGTTGCTCTCGTAGGTCCTGCAGCGAAGTACGCTTCTGCAAATATGAACGCAATTAAGGACCTTTCTTGGACATCTGCCGAATATGAGGCACTTATTTCCCAGATGGATAACCTTGCTGCAGTTCCTAACTATCCCGGAAGTTACATCATTGCACGCTATACGAAGTTCTCATTCCTCGCAGCAGTAAATGATGACGCAGACCCGATAGACGAACTTCAGAGTTATATAACAACCATAAACAAAGAGCTTACACGTAAGCGTGAAGAGTTCGAGCTCAAGACTCTTGAAATCGGGGAAACACCCGAAGAAGCAAGAGCCAAAGAAGCCAAATAATAGATAATAATAATTAGAAGGTTTCACAAATAACAAAAAGGAGAAAAGGTATATGTCAAACAAAGCGGCGTCAAAACGCCCGGTGGCTCGAACTGAAATGACCAAGGCTCAGTGGACATGGAAAGAAATGAAGAAAAATAAAGTAGCGTACCTTATGGTTGCTCCCTTTATGATTCTCTTCCTTGTGTTCACCGTGTTCCCCGTCGTTCTCTCTATGGCTCTCAGTTTCACCGACTTTAATATGCTTCAGATGCCCCACTGGGTTGGCGGCAGTAACTATATCCGTCTGTTCCTCGACGACGATATATTCATCACAGC
>JAZOLR010000243.1:0-1800 GCA_045653255.1 Eubacteriales bacterium
GTAGTGTCCTTAAGGGCACTACGCTAAAGTCGCGTTTTTGTTTTCTCACTTGCAAAGCAAGTGTATCGTAAATTTCCATAGAAGATTAGTATTGCTTTTTCACTCGCAGAACTCAATAGGTCTGCCGAGACGGTCACTTTCAAACGCCGCTTCCATAACACGCATAACTCGCATAAGTTCACAGTGCTTTACTATCTGTTCCTCTTTACCGTCTATTGCCGCGCATACGTTGCGGTAGAAGTCGTGCACGTCGGACACAGGTCTTTTCCACTCATAGGTATCGGTCGTTATTTCATCGCGCGGAGCCATGGTTTTAGTTAGTCCTGCTGCCGTTTCTACGGGGGTTACCTCGCTTTCATGCCAATATTTGCAGTGTACTACCTTTGCGTTTTCGCGCCAGTCAGTGATTATGGCAGAGCCGCTTTCCGCCTTCACGTAAAATCTTGGCAGAGGTATAAAATTGTAAGTTCCCACCTCAACAAAGGCGACACCGCCACCCTCAAATGTGATAGTGAGATAAAATCCATCGTCTACTTCGTTATTTGTTATATGCGTACAGGTGCAGTCCACCTTCACTATTTTTTCCTTGTATATCTGTAAAAGTTGGTCAATTAGATGCACACCCCAGTCAAGTATCATTCCTCCGCCGTGCTTTGCCTCACCTCGCCAATCGCTCGGTATTCCGCGTGAGCCGTGTATTCTTGACTCAATGCGGAGAGGCTTTCCTATCTTGCCGCTTTCTACTATATCTTTGATTGCCAGAAAGTCCACGTCCCATCGTCTGTTTTGATGAACTGTGAAAAGACTTTCGCTCATCTTTGCCGCCGCTATCATATCAGAAAGGTCATTGGATGAAAGTGCGACGGGTTTCTCGCAGATTACGTTCTTGCCGGAAAGCAGAGCCTTTATTACTATATCCTTGTGTGAGTCGTTAGGTACTGCCACAGTTACAATATCTACCTCATCATCCGTTAGTACGTCTTCAAGAGAATCATACGCGTGTATGCCCCGTGACTTCGCGAGAGCACAACGTTCTTCCTTTATATCATAAATGCCGAGAAGGTTTATAACGTCGCTTTTTTGTGCACGTTCAACGTGCCAGCCACCCATTCCTCCGTAACCGATAATAACAAGATTTTTCTTTTTCATAACAGTGTCGAACTCTTTCCAAAAATAGTTTTTTGCAGGCATTATTATAACTATTTAAAGTAAAAATGTCAATAGTTTTAAGTAAAAATGTCAATAGTTTTTAGGTTGTGTCGGTAAATATAAAACAGCAAATGGGTTAAATGCCCATTTGCTGTTTTGCTACTATCAAAGCACCTTTGAAAGAAATTCCTGCGTTCTCTGCATCTTCGGTGCGGAGAAGAATTCTTTCGGTGTGTTCTGTTCAAGAATGTTACCTTCGTCCATAAACAAAACTCTTGTACCGACCTCTGCCGCAAATCCCATTTCGTGAGTAACGACTACCATAGTCATACCCTCGTTTGCGAGTTGCTTCATAAGTTCAAGAACTTCGCCGACCATTTCGGGGTCGAGTGCCGACGTCGGCTCGTCAAAGAGCATTACTTCGGGATTCATAGCAAGTGAACGCACGATAGCGATTCTTTGCTTTTGTCCGCCTGACAACTGATCGGGATACGCATCTGCCTTGTCCACAAGCCCTACACGGCGCAAAAGCGAGAGTGCTCTCTCGTTTGCTTCTTCAACACTCATAAGACCGAGTTTGATAGGCGCGAGTGTAATATTCTGAAGAATTGACTTGTGAGGGAAAAGATTGAAATGCTGGAACACCATTCC
>JAZOLR010000244.1:0-7036 GCA_045653255.1 Eubacteriales bacterium
ATGATTGCAGTACCCGGAGATACCCCTGCATCAACCCTTTCCGCAATAATCGCGGACGAGATTGCAATAGGTATGATAAACAACAAGACAACCGCCGTAAGACTTATCCCCGTACACGGCAAGGGCGTCGGCGAATCCGCAGAATTCGGCGGACTTCTCGGCTACGCGCCTATAATGCCCCTCAACCCCCATTCAAGCGAGAACTTTATATCTCGCGGCGGTACAATCCCCGCGCCTATACACTCGCTTAGAAACTAATTTGCATACGGAGTTTAGCGGACGGCGGAATGTTTGCTTGCGCGAAATGAATAATGAATGATGAATGATGAATAATGAATAATGAATAATGAATAATCATCAACAGACTTCAGGCATTTCGCAACGTCAATAAACGATTATAAAAACCGAAAGACAGAGAATTTTCCTCTGTCTTTTTCTTTTGTTCAAGATATTACATTTTTTACCAAAAATATTCGTTTTATACGGTGTTTTTTTGACAGAACGCGCACTTTTCAAGTGATAGAATTAGAACGAAGAATAACCTCGGTTAGTGAATAGCAGAAAGTTCGCTTACGCGAAATGAATGATGAATAATGAATAACGAATAATGAACGAAAAACAAAGTAAGAAGAAACCCAAAATACACAAACGAAAAGGAAGAAAAAGAAATGGAAAAAAGAAAACCTGTACCCGAAATTCAAATGGAGAGAACGGCACATTCGTTATTTTTGTCGGAGTTGATTTCCGAATTTACGCGCACAACGAACAAGGGAGCGGAGTTCCTCTTCGACTTTTGCATCTTTATCACTTGCGTTTTGTTCTCTACGACGCACGCGGTTTTTGGTGTCTTTCCCCTCGGATTTGCCTATTTAGCCGTGAGCCGACACAGACTTCTCCCTGCGCTTCTTGGGTGTATTGCAGGGGCTTTAACTCTCGGAAATGCGGGAATTGTGTATACCTTTGTTTACATAATCATATTTTTTGCGCGTGCGTACGTGTCTGCGCCGATTGAAAAGCGAGTGTTTTTCCCTATCTGCGAGAAGTATTTTTCGGAGAGTGTGCCTCTGCGTTTTTCTATACTAATTATCTCGTCGCTTTTCGTTGCGCTTTATGAACTCTTTGTCGGCGGAATAAACTCGACGTCACTTCTTTTCTCGCTTGGAATGCTCGCGCTACCGCCCCTTTCCGCAATAATGCTCTTGGGGATTGCGGAAAGTGACGTGCGATATACCGACATTTTCGGTGCGGGGGAAATACCGCGAAAAGACAATACAAACGCGAGCCCTACACACTCCTCGCGCGCGGTTTTCGGCAAACGCGCTCCTTTATATTTGCAGTTCAGCCTGCTTTTTGTCTCGGCATGTCTATGCTATTCACTCTCGCGTGCGTCTCTTTTCGGACTTTCTTTCGATTTCGTTTTTTGCACGCTTGCGACACTTTTCGTCTCGCGCAGATTCGGCGCGCTTCGCGCATCGGTGCTAGGCGGTGTTTGCGCGCTCTTGCTTGAAGCGACCTATGCGCCGAGTTTTGTCGCTTTGGGTATCGTTTCGGGTATATTGTGGCAGTTTGGCTCTTTCTACGCGCTCTCGGTCGGCACGGCTCTTGCGGTCGGTTGGGCAGGGTATATCGGCGGTGTTGAGGGGTTTGTCGCTATCGCGCCCGAAATATGCGTTACCTCGCTTCTTTCGTTGCCGTTTTTCTCGCGTATCCGTTCAGAGCCCGAAGGCGAGCGCGCAAGGATGAAGAAAAAGGCTCTTACCGAAGACACGGTAGCCGTAGCAGAGCCGAAAGTAAAAAGTGAACGCATCACCCGACTTTCAAATGCTTTTTCGGGTGTTTCCAATACATTCTACACCGAGAAGAAAAGACCGTCAGAAGAGGAATACTTCGCTATCTGCGAGAAAGTCTGCGAGGGGGTTTGTTCTACGTGTGAGAAAAAAGAGAAATGCTGGGAAAGCGAAGAAAAACCTGCGTATACCGCATTCCGTGACCTAGCGCAAAACCTCACGCAAAGCGGAAAGGTGAAAAAAGACGGCGTTATCTCGGAACTTCTTTCAAGGTGCAAAAAGATAAAACCGCCGTTTCTTGAAATTGAACGCTTGTGCGAGGAGATAGAGACAGAGCGCATAAAGGAAGATATATCCCGATTTGTTTCCTACGACTATGCAATGACGGCAAAACTGCTCTCGCAGGGCG
Source organism: Eubacteriales bacterium (assembly GCA_045653255.1). Lineage (GTDB taxonomy): Bacteria > Bacillota > Clostridia > Oscillospirales > CAG-272 > UBA1740. The sequence goes on from JAZOLR010000244.1 coordinate 2,197, forward strand.
CGAGTTTTGAAAAGCGAGAACAAACGCGCGACACGTCAACCGAGACGGCGCTTGAAAAGACGCTCTGCGAAATAACCGACGCGGAAACTTGCTGCGTGGTATTCGGTCACAGGAAAAAATCTATCGCTATCGGCTCGCCGAGGGGTGATATTCTCAAAAAACACGCAAGCGAGATACACGAAAGTTTTGAAAAGGTTTGCGGCTCTCGTCTTACTTTGCCCGAATTTTGCAGGACCGCAAATACCGTGATAATGAAAATGCAGACGGCAAAAGCCTTTGAAGTAGAGTATGCAACCGCGAAAGCACCCACGAAAAGCGGTGAAGTTTCGGGGGATTTTGCGAAGTGCTTTTCGACAAAAGAAAACTTCTTTTACGGTGTGATAAGCGACGGAATGGGTACGGGCGAAAAGGCGGCAGAGACGGCAGATATAACCGTTTCGGTTACAGAAAAACTGCTCTCGGCAGGGGCAGGGAAGTCTCTTACCTTACGCACACTCAACAACCTTTTGCGAGTGAAAAAACCCGAATGCTCGGCAACGGTCGACTTGTTTGAACTCGACCAAGTATACGGCAAGGGCACTTTTTTGAAGTGCGGCGCAGCGCCGTCATATATAAAGCGCGGTGAGGATATATTCGTCATAAAGTCGCGCACCTCGCCTATCGGTCTTCTTTTTGACACCGACGCGCAGAAGTCGGATTTTGAACTTATGTCGGGCGATATAATAGTTATGGTCTCCGACGGTGTTGTCGGCGCGGAAGACGGAGATTGGCTCATTTCCGTACTCGGCGGAGATATAGGCGGCGACCTGTTTTCCGAGGCAAGTGAACTTGTCGCCCTCGCAGGAAAGAAAACCGACCAAAAAGACGACGCGACAGTAACTCTTATCAGGGTGAAGTGAATGCAGTGAGCAGTCGCCGAGGCGAAATGATGTTGCTGCGCAATGATATTTGCCTACGGCAAATGATGTTTCGCTTCGCGAAATTTTTATTTTTGTAGGGGCGCACATTGCGCGTCCGCAAGCCATTGTCAAAACTAACTATACTGTTCACTAATCACTAAAGTGGACAGTGCGCGTCCGCGAAACATTACCGTTTCAACAAACTAAAAATCTATATTATATCGTTTGTAGGGGAGGGGCTTGCTCCTCCCGAAAGACATCTTATTTATTATAATGAATATTCCTATGAAATGACATTTCTACAACGCGTGTTATAAATTATATCTTTCGTAGAGCGGGAGGAGCATGCCCCTCCCCTACGCTCTGTATAACCGCGACTATGTGCCTTATCTATCGCTTCGCGCCGCTTCGGCACAGTCTTGGTCACCTCCCCTGCGGGTGTGTGTACAATTGTCGTTTCCACTAACAACTAATCACTAAATATTCGCTGCGCGAAATGTTTATTGCATTTTTCAAGTTTAAAATCATTTATACGGCAAAAAATAAAACCCGGTTTTTCGGGTTTTACTCTTTATATTCGGCAATGTCTTCGAGGCGGCAACCGAGCGCAGCGCAAAGTTTATCAAGTGTTTTCGTCTCGATGTTTTCATTTGCTTTAAGACGGCGAACGGTTTTGCTGTCAATTCCGCATTCCTCACGCAATTTGTAGGTTGATATTCCTTTTTCTTGCATAGTTTTCCAGAGTTTATCGTATACAATCATTTTATTAACCTCCATACTTGACATTTATTATTATGGGGGTTATAATCTTATTTATTAAGGGGATATAACCCCCATATAAAAAGAAAAGAGGTATTTTTATGAAATTATGGGAATGTATTTTAGAAAACGCGCAAAAAAAGAAAAGAAAAAAGGAAAAATTTTCTCAAACAGAAAGGCTTTTTGAAAAGGAATGCTACATAGTTTTAGAAAAAATAAAAAAAGTAATAGAAGACGATACCCTTTCTGACAAAGAATGTTTCTATAAGATTGAAAATATAGTACAAATATATGAAGATATTGGAAGTGACGGAGGCGGCAGACACGATTTTGGTTAAATATTAGGCTTGGTTTTTAATGAAAAAGACAGAGAAGAAATCCTCTGTCTTTTTTGGTTTGCGGGTTTATTTAATTATCTTTCTATCCAAGAGTGTAAATGTGGGGTTGCTTGAGGGGTATTTTGCCGAGGGTTTTGTGGCGGTGAGTTTGACGGTATATTTGCCGTATTCAAGTTCGTTTGTGACGAAGATGTGGTAGTAATATCCCGAATCCCATTCCTTTTCGTAGACTTTTTCGCCCGATTCATCAAATATTTCTATGAGAATGAAGTATGCGTTTTCGGAGTTTTTCTCTACGCCGAATTCAATTCCAACGCCCTCAAAGTCAAATGAAATGCTCGCGCCCGTCTTTTTTACTGTGCCGTTCAAGCCCCAGCCTTCTTCTTCACCCGTGCCGAACTTAACGTCAACTAAAAAGTTTTTCCAAGTTTCAAGGATTGCATTCTTTTTACTGTTTTGGAAAAGAGGTTCTTCGGGCATATAGCATACGCCGCTTTCGTTTGCGTCAGACCTTGAAAGTGCTTCTTTTACCGACCCCCAGAGTATATTTGCGTAAAGTTCCTGACCTGCGGCATTGGGGTGCACACCGTCGTAAACGTATTTTTTATATTCATCTGCGTAACTTGCCGACGCTTGACAGAGATTATAAAAAGGAAGCGTTGTATCCACCATAGGAATACCGTAATAATTGGCAACGTCGAGCATCGCTTTTATAAAGTTCGTTACGTTGCCCGTTCCTGTGTTTTTGATTTCGTTTTCTCTACCGTAAGAAAGGAAAATTATCTCGCATTCGGGGTTTGCGTTTCTTATCTTTTCTACCATTGACTGATAGTTTATCGCCATTTCATTATAGTTTGCGCCGTAGGGGGAGTCGTTTGTGCCGAGAGAGATAATGAAAAGGTCGGAATATCCTTGTGAAAGAAGCGCGCTTTCAAGCGAGTAAAGTCCCCACATCGTATTCTTTCCGCCGATGGAGTTATTCTTCATCTTAATCTCTGCGTTGGGGTATTCAAGTTTCATAAGGTCGATGAAATAATTGCAAAGCGGTGTATGTCCGCCTGCGCCCGCCGTAACAGAGTCGCCGAGGAATGCAACACAGAGAGAGCCTTCTTCGAGTTTCTTTTTCGTGTTGTTGAGGGTGTAGATAATTCCGCTTGCGTTTTCTATCGTTGCTTCTTCGTTTTCGCCTATCATATCGAAAAGCGCGTTGACTGCCATAGAAGCACCGTTCAAGCCCGAGCCGTAGAGGGTGAGGGATTTTCCGTCGTTTTCAATATAGTATTTTCCGTCGCCGGTGTCAACGCCGTCAATATATATAGCAGACGAGGATTTTCCCGTAGTTATAGTAAGTTTACAACCCGCAAGTTCTATTATTTCCTTTTGCAAAACTTCCGCTGCATACTTTGCGCCGTAGGTTGTGTTCTTGGTTATAATCTTATATTCGTTTATGTATTTTCCGTTTATTTTGAGGTTGGCAAGCGGGTAAGCGCTTTCCTTTATATATCCGTTTTCGTCCATTTTTATTCCTTCGTCAAAAAGAAGAGTAGTAAAATATGCCGCCGCTTCTTCGATTGCTTCGGGGCTACCGCCGTTTATTACGATATTGTCACCGCTCATATAAATGTGATATGCGTCAGATGCAAGCCTTTCTTCTATTATGAAGTCTCTGTTTGCATTTCCGAGAATTATCTCTTTTCCTGACGGCGTGTCTCCTTCCATAAGGAAGTCATCGCCGAGTTTTGCATTTATTCCGTACTTTTCGGAGATGGAACTATTTATGAGTGTAACCGCATTATTATATTTTGCGCCAACAGAAACGGGAGTTACGATAGTATATTCGGAAAGCAACTCTTTTTCTATTGCGATTTTGTCTTCAGGGGTTTCTTCTCCGCCTTGCGTTGTTACGGAATTATCTTTTTCGGGGGTTTCTTTTCCGCCGCAAGCAAAAAGACTTAAAGAAAGCGCGAAGACAAGCAAGATTAACAAAACAAATTTTAAGTTTTTCATTTTTCTCTCCACAAATATTTTTTATTTATTTGATTATGCCCAGTGCATTCCCGTGGCGCACGGATTTTAGGTGAGATTTTTCGTTTGCGACCCGAAGGTGTACTAGGTACTCCGAGAGGGAGCAAACGGAAAAAACAAGCAAAATATAATTTAATTCGCAGAAAACCGCAGGTTTTCAACCTTAATTAAAAGTAAGTTTATACTTGCGAAAAGGTCTATTCGCTAATATAAATATAATTAAAATCCTTTTGCTTGTGGTCTCACCAAAATACGAAGCCACATCACTATTATGCCCAGTGCATTCCCTCCGGCTTTTTGTCTCTTATTATTGACTGCGAGAGAAATTCTACTGCGTGGGTAAGTCCTTCCTCTGTGGTCATAAGGCTGTCTTCGTGCTCTATGCTCATTACCTTGTCATAGCCTGCAAGACGGAGTGCGGAAATCATATCGCGCCAGTAGTCAAGTCCGTTGCCGTAGCCTACAGTACGGAATATCCACGAGCGATGGAGTTCGTCGCCGTAGTGCTTTGTATCAAGCACACCGTTTACTGCGGTGTTGTATTTATCTACCTTTGTATCTTTTGCGTGGAAGTGGTATATTGCTCCCGTGAGTGCGCGAATTGCGGCAACGGGGTCGATGCCCTGCCAGATGAGGTGAGAGGGGTCGAAGTTTGCTCCTATCGTATCGCCGACGGCTGCACGCAAGCGGAGAAGCGTTTCGGGGTTATACACGCAAAAGCCGGGGTGCATTTCGAAGGCTATCTTGTCGACGCCGTGGGATTTTGCAAACTCTGCGGTGTTTTTCCAATAGGGAATGAGGACCTCGTTCCACTGATAG
>JAZOLR010000245.1:0-3007 GCA_045653255.1 Eubacteriales bacterium
CATTGCAAAAAGTCCGATTTAGTTGTATAATAGTCTTGATAAATGAAAAAAGGAGAGAAAAGCAATGGATATAACGTTACTCGCATCTTATTCCGACAGTAAAGTAGCGTTCACGCATACGATAACGGAAAAACCCGACGACGACAGTTTCAATCTGCATAGCCACAACGTCTGCGAGATAACCTATATCGTTTCGGGCGACGTCTCTTGGGTAATAGAGGGAAGAACCTACAAAATGCGAAAAAACAGTATAGCCATACTGCGACCAAACGTAGTCCACGGCGTGCATATAAACGGCGACGAGGTATACGAACGTTATAACGTCAACTTCAACGAAAAGACTATGGCTGACAACGCGTTTGAAGATATTCCTCGCGAGATAGAAGTCTTGAACTTTCCCTCAAACACGTACTTCACCGACCTATTTAAAAAACTCGACTTTTACAGTAAAAATTTTAGCGGCGAGAGGGAAAGAATACTTATCTCAAACATAATAGAGGAATTGATATTCAATCTTACCTTGCAGACAAACGGAAAAACCGACGGCTCTGTCACAGTTCTTAATCCCGTGTTGACACGCGCTCTTGAATACATAGACGAGAACTTCACTGAATGCATAGGCGTTGAGGATATTTGCCGCGAACTCTACGTTTCAAAAAGCCATATTCACACGCTATTTTCCGAGTACTTGCGCATAAGCCCGAAAAAATACCTCAACCTGAAACGGTTAGCCTACGCGCAAAGGTTGATAAGAACGGGGAAAAAGCCGTACGACGTATATCAGAAGTGCGGTTTTTCCGACTACGCGAGTTTTTACCGAAACTACAAAAAACACTTCGGCTACTCTCCGTCGTCAGAACTTGAAAGCAATACTCAAATTGAAATAATTACGTAAGATAAAGAGTTTATTTAAAAAACGAGAAAGGAATATAAAAAATGAAGACAAATAAAAGATTTCTGATTATGCTTTTGGCGCTTGCGTTTCCGTTTGCGTGTGTTGGATGCTCACAGAGCGAAAGTGTGACCTACGATAAGATAAGCGGCGCAGAGGCGAAAGCCTTGATGGATAGTGAAAAAGGATACGTCATAATTGACGCAAGAACGCAAGAGGAATATGACGAAGGGCATATCGCAGGCGCAATTCTCATTCCCGAATACGAAATCGCCGCTCGCGCCGAAGATGAACTCCCCGACAAAAAGGCTCTCATACTCGTCTATTGCAGAAGCGGCAGAAGAAGCAAGATAGCCGCCGAAGAACTCGTCAAACTCGGTTACAAAAACGTCAAAGAGTTTGGCGGAATTATGGATTGGCAATACGAAATTGTAAAGTAGAGTTTGCAAAAATAATAAATTTTATATATAAGGAGAAAATCTAATGAGTAACGTAAAAAACAACCCCAAATATAAGAACGGATTGCTTCAGGCAATACGCGCACAGTTGGAGCACAGAGCATTTTGGCTGTATCTTCTTTGCGACGAGGCGAAAAAGAGAGGGCTTGACCCGAGAGACTTCGGCAGTGCCGCAGTCAAGCGCTGCGGATTGACGCAGGGGGCGGACTTGGTAAAGAAAGGAAAGACAGATAGCCTCAAAGGACTCCGTAAGACACTTTTCACAAAGCCGGCGCAGTTCGTTTTTGAAATGGATATTCTTGAATCCACAGACGACAAACTTTCAATAGATTTCCATTACTGTCCGCTTGTCAAGGCTTGGCAGAATGCAGGTTGCTCCGATGAAGAAATCGCGATGCTTTGCGACATTGCAATGTGCGGAGACCACGGAATAGGCGAATGCTACGGCAGCGTGCTCGACTTGCCGAAGTGCATAGCAAAAGGCGACGACGTCTGCAGCCTCCGTTATCACAAAAAGGAAGAAAAGAAAGATTGAACTCGAAAAATTTAACTTCTCAAAAAAGGAGTTTTGATGCAATATGAAAACAACTGATGCAGGATATATAAACAAGAATAATCAAAAAAACCTCGGTTATCGCGGAATATCCGAAACCCACTACAATCAAAAGTTTTTTGAGATGGAATGCCTTGATTGCGGACATAGGTATATGGCGAATGGCTGTGACGTATGGCTGCGTAAGTGCCCAAACTGCGGAATGTCAAAAAAGAAAACCCCAACAACTGTAAAAAGGGCTTCCCGAGTTATATCAAACAAATTGAGATATACCGTTTTGAAACGTGACAATTTCAAGTGTTGTGCTTGCGGAGCATCACCGGCAAAAGATTCGTCGGTAGAATTACATATAGACCACGTCATTCCTTGGTCGAAAGGCGGAGAAACGACTCTTGAAAACTTGCAGACTTTATGTTCTAAATGCAATCTTGGAAAGAGCGATTCGCAATAATAGAATCGAGGTTTAATTTATGAAAACTGACGATATATTTCATCAATCGTGTATGCATTGTCACGTTTGTAAATGTCCGTATTGGCAGGACAGAGCATTTTGCGAAATTGCTATGCTGGCAGGGGTGGCACTGCTGATAAGTCTTTGGAAATACATAGTGGTTGCAATAGCGTCAATTTTCGTTATTGTAATTTCCTTTTTGTTTCTTTTTCTCGGATTGAAAAAACAGTTGAAGGCGGAAAAGGCAGTACTCATCACGAAAGAAGATGCAAAGGAAGGCGTTGAAGCGAAAATCAACGTTTCCTACGATTCGCAGGTGGTATCGCTCATTTTCAACATACCGCCAAACGTAAGAGACGGACAAAAATTTGTAGTAAAAAACATCTTGTTCAAAAAGAAAAATGGGAAGACCATTAAGAAAAATCTGCACTTTGATGTACAAATAATTTAATACATTACGGAAGTTGTTATGATTATAGAAACCGAACGTTTGATTTTGCGTCCGTTTGCCGAAAGTGATGCCGCGGATGCTTACGAATATTTGAACGAGCCGACCGTTCACTGCTTCGTTTGTATGAAGGTCAATTCGCTTGAAGAAGCGAAAAAAGCCGTGCTCGAAAGAGCGAAGGACGGCGAGTATTATTTCGCCATCA
>JAZOLR010000246.1:0-3972 GCA_045653255.1 Eubacteriales bacterium
TAAAAGGCGACATAGGAAGCGGAAAAACCGAATACCTATGCGAAAAAATTAAAGAGCGGATAGAAAAAAACGAGAAGTGCTATCTCATAGTGCCAGAGCAAATGACGATGTCATACGAAAGAATGATGGCGCAAATACTCCCGCCGAGAAGTTCTTTCCTTTTCGAGGTAACGAACTTTTCGCGTCTTGCGAACACCGTATTCCGTGAATTCGGCGGTCTTTCCTATTCCTACGCATCTCGCGAGACAAAAGCGCTTCTTATGTGGCGTGCGCTCGGGGAGTCTCTTCCCGAAATGCACGACCGTTCTGCCGTTGAAATCGGTCAAGTAAGAAAATACATAGCGGCGGCTTCGGAAATGAGCATGTGCTCTATAATGCCCGAAGAACTTTCGGCAGCGGCATCAGGAATAGAAGACGAAACTTTAAAAAATAAAATCGAAGATTTGTCTCTTGTGCTTTCGGCATATAAAAAACTGACGCGTGAAAAGTATGCAGACCCAAGCGAAGACCTTGACAAACTTGCAAAAGTTCTGAAAGAAAACAAGAATTTTTTTGAAAACTCATCTGTTTTTATAGACGATTTTTCAAGTTTTACAAAGCAGGAATACGCTGTTATAGGAGAAATTCTCAAACAATGCGACGTGACGGTAACTTTGCCGTTGCCTCCGAAAAGTGATGAAAAAATATGCTGTGAAGAGGTGCGCGAGTCCGTAAAAGAACTCGTTATCATTTCGCGCGAAAAAGGTCACCAAAAGGAAGAAAGAGGGTTCGCTACACGTACCCCCTCCCCCACTCTTTCATACGTAGCAAGGCATCTTTTCGCCCCTGCAAGCGAAACGCTCGGTGCATACGACGGAGAAAGAGACGGCGCACTTTCCGTAATTGAGGCGGAAAATCCGTTTGACGCCGCAGATTTCGTAGCATCAGATATTTCAAAAAAGGTGCAAAACGGTGAAAGATATAGCGATTTCGCCATAATTGCGAGAGACAGTTCAAGGTATGAAGGTATTCTTGACAGAGCACTTGCAAAATACGGAATTCCCTATTTTATGTCAACGAAGACCGACCTTTCTTCCTATGCGGCAATAAAGTTGATATATTCCGCTTATGCGGTTTGCGCAAGAAATTTTGACCGTCGCGACGTTATGACGTACGTAAAATGCGGTCTTCTCGATATTGATAATATTTCTCTCGACGAGTTTGAACTTTATACGGAGCAATGGAATATAACGGGCAAGGCTTTCACCGACAAAAAAGATTGGAATATGAGCCGAGGCGGTTATACCACGCACGAAATAAGCGACGTCGAATTTCTTTCTCGCGTAAACGAGACGAAAAACAAGATTATTTCTCCGCTTCTTGAATTGAAAAACGCGTGTAGCGGAACTCATACTGTAATAGAGCATTGTTCTGCGCTTTACAACTTCATTTGTGAATTGGGTCTTGAGGACAAACTGTATGAAATAGGAAATTTGCAAGAAGAAAGTGCGGATAAAGACGTTATGCTTCGCCTTTATTCTGTTATATGCGATGCCCTTGACAAATTGGCAGACACTCTGCCAAACGTAAAAGTCAATACGGACAACTTTGTTCAACTGTTGAAAATCATTTTCTCGGAGACGGACATAGGAAGACTGCCTGCGTATTGCGATGCCGTAATAGTCGGAAACGCAGATATGCTCCGTGTAAAAGCAAATCACACGTATCTTTTCGGCGTTAACGCAGGTGAATTTCCCGCTACCGTAAGCGATAGCAGTTTCTTTACGCAGAGCGATAAGGAAATTCTCGGAGACGCAGACCTTGAACTCGAAAAAGACCTATCAGTAAAGGCTTCTCGCGAACTTTTCTGCTTTTACCGAGCATTTTGTTCGGCAACAAAAATGTCAACTATTGTTTACACTTTGAGCGACACTTCTCATTCTGCTTCTGCTCCGTCAAGCGTTGTCACAGACATAAGACGTCTTTTAAGAGAAGAATACACAGAAGAAGACAAACTCAAAAAGATAAAGCCGGAAGACAAGTATTACAAAGTACAAAAGTGTGCAGAAATTGAGAAGCACGAATTCTTGTGGAATAAAGATTCCGCACTTTCTGCGGTCGGTTCTCTTTCTGATACGAAAAAGAGAAAAGAACTCTCCGAACTCTTGAAAGGCTACGACGGATACGCGAAAAAAATGCTTTCGGCGGAAAGACCCATAAACAACACAAAAGACCTCATTTCCGAATTCCTTGCAAGTGAGATGTACGATGAAATACTTCTCACGAGCGCCTCGGAATTTGAGAGTTACGTCAAGTGCGGATTTTCGCATTTCTGCAATTATTTCCTTTCTCTTGACGAGAGAAAACGCGCGAAAATAGAACCGAATGACGTCGGTAATTTCGTACACGACGTACTTGAAAATCTCTTCAAAAATCTCGCAAAAAATAAAAAACATATATCCGAACTCGACGACGGCGAAGTTGAAAATACGGTACATACGCTGAGCGACGAATACATTAAAAAGATTTTTCCCGACGGAAAAGATGCATCACCGAGAATGGTGCATTTGTTCAAACGTTTGACGAATGCTGCCGTGATGATAGCGAAAAACCTGCGAGACGAATTTTCACAATCCAAGTTCTCTCCTCGCTTTATGGAGTTCAAAATATCGAACGAAAATGGCGAAATCGGCGGTAAAGAGGCTATAAGATGCAGTTCTATCGAAGTCGACACCGACAACGGTAAGAAAGTGCAGTTCAAGGGTAAAATCGACAGAATAGACGTATACAAAGACGAGAAAAACAACGTATACGTAAGAGTTGTCGACTACAAAACGGGAACGAAAAAATTCTCACTTGACAACGTAGAAAAGGGACTTGACCTTCAAATGCTCATTTATCTTTTCTCGGTGTGCAATACAAAAGAAGACAAGTTTAAAAACGAACTTGGTTCTTGTGCAGACAACGAACTCATTCCTGCAGGAATACTTTATATGCCTGCGACAGTCAACAACGTCTCCGTTGACGCTCATAATAGCGACAAAGTGGAAAGGGGCGTTTCAGGAGAATTTAAGCGAAACGGACTTATTCTTGACGACGTGGATATTATACGCGCAATGGAAGCCGACGGAAACGGAAAAGTAGTACCTGCTATTGTTAAAGAAGAAGAAGTTAACGTAATAGACCCCGCAACCGGAAAACCCAAAAAGGACGGAAGAAAAAACGTAAAAGAGACGAAAATTTCCACAAAAGGCTCTATTGCAACCATTGAAAAGATGGAAGAAATCTTCGCAAAGACGAAAAAAGTCATAGCAAAACATTGCGACGAGATGACGTCGGGAAATGCAAATGCCGTACCTCTTGAGACGGAAAAAGGAAAATACCCCTGCGAATACTGCAAAATGAAATCAATATGCAGAAAGTATTAACACACCAAAAAATGCAATCTATAATTAGCAAAAAGCAGGGTTTCCCCTGCTTTTTGTGTATTTTTCGGCATTTTGGGTGAAAGGTTAGAGAAACCAAACACACGGCAAAAAGTATACTGTTGTTTGCAAATCACATAAGAGGAACAAAAAAACGGAGCAAGCGTGCTTGCTCCGTTTTTTGAAAGACATTCGCAAAAATTAGTTGAGTTCTGCGAAATACTTGATGGTTCTTACCATCTGGCTAGTGTAGGAGTTCCGGTTGTCGTACGAAGAAACTACCTGAATCTGATAGGTATCTTCATCAATCTTTGCTGCCATTGTCTGAGTAGCGTCGAAGAGAGAACCGTATGTGATACCGATAACGTCGGAAGATACGATTTCGTCAGTGTTGTAACCGAAGGAAGCGGATCCAGCAGCCTTCATAGCAGCGTTGATGCCGTCCTTGGTGATGTCCTTACCCTTAACAACTGCAACGAGGATAGTTGTAGAACCTGTGCAGGTAGGAACTCTCTCTGCAGAACCGATGAGTTTGCCGTCGAGTTCAGGGATAACAAGACCGATAGCC
>JAZOLR010000247.1:0-3721 GCA_045653255.1 Eubacteriales bacterium
TTTTCCATATAAGCGTATATATCAATATTTACAATGTAGTTTTGCCTTGTTTTTCACTTTACAAAGCGGATATAATCGGTTTTTCTCTCGGCGGGGGTGGGGTATTCTGCGGCGCGGTAGCCGAGTGCTACGTGACCTATACCTACGTAGTCGCCTTCTATTCCCCACTTTTCAAGCAAGTCTTTTCCAAACTGCTCAGAGAACTCTTCACGTGCTCTGTGTATCCAACAAGAGTCTACACCGACGGCGTAGGCGGCATTCATAAGGTTCCCCATCACGAGACAACCGTCTTCAAAGTAGGTGGGGATATTTTTATCTGCGAGGACTATCAGCACTGTTGGTGCGTTATAGAAAGGGTCTTTGTCCAGCGTGCCCATTATTTCTGCGTTTTTCTTTGATATTTTCTTTATTGTTTCTTTATCTTGTACAACCAATATAATGGGAGACTGTTTGCCTCTGCCCGTGGGGGCATAAGTGCCTGCTTTGAGTATTGCATTGAGTTGCCCGTCTTTTATTTGCTCGTCCTTGTATGCGCGAATACTTCTTCTTTCGCAGAGGGCTTTTATTACTTGATTTTCCATATTTTCTCCTATTTTACTATCTCTTTATTCTTCTTCGGTTGGCGGTATGAGGGTTACGCGTGTCATACTGTGCTTCATAGCGGAAAGGACCGCGCCGAAGAGGTCTTCCGTGCGGATACGGAGACTGCTTGTGTTCACGCAGGGGTGACAACCCACGAATTCGCCTTTTAGCACGTCCTCGTCAACGAGGAGTTTAACTGCGTTTTCTTTATCGTTCATAAGACCGAGGATACTGACAGAGCCCGGGGTTATATCGAGATATTTTTCCATGTGTTCGGGTGTGGCAAACGAAAGACGCGCTGTGCCTATCTGTTTTGAAAGGTCTTTTGTTTTGAACACTTTATCTCCGGGAATAAGCAACAGATAGAAATCTGTCTGTTGACGGTTGCAGAGAAAGAGGTTTTTACATATCGTTGCGCCGAGTTTTTCGTCTATTTCCTGACAGAGTTCCATAGTATCTGCGCGGTCGTGGTCAATTCGGTGGTATTCTACGCCGAGGCTATCAAGCAAGTCATAGCAACGAATTTCTTTTGCTTCTCTGCCTTCTTCATTCAGGGGTCTTCCCTTTTCCAATATCAGTTCGCTCATTTTATTTTGTTCCTTTTCGTTTAATTGTTTTGGCTTGACAGTATCATTGATTTTTTACTGTCTTTTTCGCCCCAGACGACTTCAAGTTCTACGGGGACGTTGGATTTGAATATTATTTCGGGTTTAGCGTTTTCGTTTTTGCGTTCTTTACATATAAGTGTCAATTCGCCGTCTCTGCCGAATGGGTATTTTTCTATACCGTGGGTTTCGGTGAGGGTGACGTACCAAAGAATTTTGTTCTCGTTGGCTTTGGGTTTTATGCCGAAGACGTACTCAAAGAGTATGGATATGGGAAACAGTCCGCCCCAACCGACGAAGTCGGGTTTTGCCCAAGTGCCTTTACAGGCTTTTCCGTTATTCACGTATTCGGGGGCGTAGTTTTCATATATTGTGCCGTGTTCTTTGAAGACTTCGACAACGTAATTGAGAGTTTCTATGCCTATTTCATTTGAAAGGTCATACTCGCCGTATTTGTCAAGACCTTTGAGCACCATATAGTTTGTAGGCGCCCAAACGCCGCCGCGCCAATATCCGCCTTCTTTTGTATACGCTTCATGGCTTCTTGTGAGTGCGGGTACTCTATGGGGAGTTTTAAATTCGGTTTCGTCTTCGAGATATGCTATCATTCTTTTCGCGCGGTCTTTTTGCGCGCATTCAGCGATAAGCGCCCAAAATGCGCCTACGTGACGCACCATATTGTGTCTGCCATCGCGCCAAAGGTCATAGTAAAATCCCGTTTTTTCGTCCCAAAGTTTTTCGTTTATTACTTTTTCGAGAAGGTCTATTTCGTCTTCAAGTTCTTTTTCGTATTCGTTTTTGCCTAGTTCTTTTGCTATTTTCAAGAGCGTTTTGCAATTGTTGAGTTCCTGCAAGCAGGTATCAACCCAGACCATGTGGCCGTGGCCGTATTCTACGTGGTAGCCTTCGGGTTGACGCGGAATGTTGTCCATAAAGCAACCCCAACCCGTAGTGAAATATGAGCCGTCGCGCCAAGTGAAGTGTTCTTTCATCCATCTGTGGTATGCCATAAGCGGCGCAAAGACGAGAGAAAGACGGTCTTTGTCCTTGAAGTTGAGGTAATATTCCCATTCGCACCACGCCATAGTTTCAGGGCCTGTGGCAGAGGGGTCGTATCGGGAAAATCTATCCATTCCCGTAGTTTCGTCTATTTCGCGGCAGATAAATCCGTCTCTATGCTGATGCGAGTAAAAGTTGTCGAGCGTTTTCTGGAATTTGAATACTCTATCGGCATATTTTCCAAACATAAGCATAAATGCGGAGTCATTCATAAAAATACAACCGTTGAATGCGGTATCAATGAAGTCGGAAACAAAACCCGTATTTTCGAAAGGCTTTTTCAAGTGCGCGAATGCAAGTTCCCACGCGCGCCAATATGCTTCAATATGTGACGAATGCCCTTCCCACACGGGCGAGGGGAGTTTGTCTTTTATATTTTCATAAAGCGGCAACGGCTCTTTATCTATCTCTTTTGTCAAAAAGGAATTCTCTGCAACGAGAGGCAGAGTTTTCGGAATAGTCAAATCTTCGTTCTGTTTAAAAAGAGGCATACTTCTTCTCCTTTTCATTGCTACTTATATAACTATATCACAACAGAAGCATTGTTGCAAGACATACAGTGAAATTTTAAATAAAAAAAGACTGTCTCAAATTTTCATTTGAGACAGTCTATGTTTAAAGGAGTTTATCCTCTAATTATTTCATTTCCTTGATTGCTGCCTGTGCTGCTGCAAGTCTTGCTATCGGCACACGGAAGGGTGAGCAGGAAACGTAGTCAAGACCGATCTTGTGGCAGAATTCAACAGAGGAGGGGTCTCCACCGTGCTCGCCGCAGATACCGCAGTGAATTGCGGGATTTACGGGCTTACCAAGAGAGATGGTCATGTTCATAAGTTTACCTACGCCGTTCTGGTCAAGTTTTGCGAAAGGATCGTTTTCGTAAATCTTGGTTTCATAGTAAGCGGAGAGGAACTTACCAGCATCGTCACGGCTGAAGCCGAATGTCATCTGAGTAAGGTCGTTTGTACCGAAGCAGAAGAAGTCTGCTTCTTTTGCGATCTCGTCTGCTGTGAGGCATGCACGAGGAATTTCGATCATAGTACCAACCTCATAATCGAGTTTAATGCCTGCTGCTGCGATTTCTGCGTCTGCAGTTGCAACAACGATGTCCTTAACGAACTTGAATTCCTTAACTTCACCGGTAAGAGGAATCATGATTTCGGGCTTAACGTTCCAATCAGCGTGAGCCTTCTGAACGTTGATAGCAGCGCGGATAACTGCGCTTGTCTGCATCTTAGCGATTTCGGGGTATGTTACCGCAAGACGGCATCCACGGTGACCCATCATGGGGTTGAACTCATGGAGTGAGGAGATGATTGTCTTGATCTGATCAACTGTCTTGTTCTGTGCCTTTGCAAGAAGAGCGATGTCTTCCTCAGTTGTAGGAACGAACTCGTGGAGCGGAGGATCGAGGAATCTGATGCAAACGGGCATACCTTCAAGAGCCTCGTAAAGCTTCTCGAAGTCGGACTGCT
>JAZOLR010000248.1:0-3587 GCA_045653255.1 Eubacteriales bacterium
TTAATGTTATTCCATTTACTATGTCCTGACATTGTTTTGTCCCCCTATTATATCTTTTCCGGTTTCTTCATACAAATGAGCGTGAGTGCGCGTCCGAGTACTGTGTTTACACACTTCGTCAAAGCAACTCTGCTTTCGCGTGTCTTTTCGTCTTCGCAAGAAAGTATCTGACAGTTGTGGTAGAAGCGGTTGAACGCTGCACAAAGGTCAAGGATAAATCTCGTTATGATTGAAGGCTCATATTCTTTTATCGCGTCAAGAACGCAAGTCGGGAAGTTTGCAAGCACCTTTGCAAGTTCCTTTTCGTCTTGTGTGAAACTGTCTGCCGATATTTTGCCCTCGCCCTGCGCCTTCTGGAGAATACTGCAAGTTCTCGCATAGGTGTACTGTGCGTAAGGTCCTGTATTACCGTCGAATGAAAGCGCATCTTCAAGAACGAAGTTGATGTCGCGCATACGGTTGTTTGCAAGATAGTGGAATACTATTGCGCCGACACCGACCGCTTCCGCAATCTCGTCGGGATTTTCAATATTCGGGTTCTTTTCCTGTGTTATAGCCTTTACTTTCTCAATCGCCTGAGCGAAAAGTTCCTTCAAAAGAATTACGTTACCCGTTCTCGTTGCCAACTTTGCGCCGTTGATACTTACAGTACCGTAGGGAACGTGAACAAGTTTGTCGTGCCAGTCATAACCCATAAGTTCAACAACCTTGAACCACTGCGCGAAGTGCAAACTCTGACCTGCGCTCGTTACGTATATGCACTTTTCAAAGTCGTAGTTTTCTTTTCTGTATACCGCCGCCGCAATATCGCGAGTGGGGTAGAGAGTAGAGCCGTCACGCTTCAATATAAGGCAGGGAGGCATATTCCACTCCTCAAGATTTACAACGCTTGCGCCATCGTCGATCTCGAGAAGATTTTTCTCTCTTATCAATTCTATCTGGCGCGGCATCTTGTCGGTGTAGAAACTCTCGCCGTTGTAACTGTCGAATTCAATATTGAGAAGTCTATAGGTCTTCTTGTATTCTTCAATGCTTATCTCAATGAACCAACGCCAGAGCGCTATGTTTTCTTCCTTGTGCGCTTCGAGTGCGGCAAATTCTGCTCTTGCCTCATCATTCAAAGCCTCGTCTGCTTCCGCTTCCGTATGGAAACGAACGTAGAGTTTTACAAGTTCGTCAATTCCGCCTTCTTCAATAGCCTCTTTGTTACCCCATTTCTTGAATGCAACAATGAGTTTTCCGAACTGCGTACCCCAGTCGCCGAGATGGTTTATACCGATACACTTGTAACCTGCGAACTCGTGCAAGAGTTTGAGTGAGTGGCCGATGACTGTTGTGCCGAGATGTCCTATATGGAAAGGCTTTGCAACGTTCGGGGAAGAGTAGTCGAGAACGACAGTCTTTCCGTCTCCGCACATAGGCGAGCCGTACATATCTCCCGCCGCTTCAATATCCTTTGCCACGCGCAAGACGAACGCCGCCGTATCCGCGTAGAAATTGAGGTATCCGTTTACCGCCTCAACCCTTGCAAAGTCGGACGAAGATATACCCTCTGCAAGAGAAGATGCAATCTTTATAGGCGAATTACGCAAAATCTTGCTCAACTTGAAGCAGGGTAGCGCGAGGTCGCCCATCGCCGCATCAGGCGGAAACTCAATCATATCAAATATTTCATTTTCATTCAAAGCGGCATCGGGAAAGAGAACTTTCGCTTGCGAAAGAACTGCCGCCGCCGCCGATTTTTTAAGTTTTATCATATTCTTATCTTATCCTGTCTTATGATTTTTTCGGATTTATTTCTGTCTTAAAGTGAGTTTTTCATTCTGACGTATTCTTTTCCGTCGGGTGTGCCTTTTACAAGTGTGCAGGGGACGAACGTCATATCGCACAAAGAATAAGCGATAGCGCTTTCAACGCCTTCCGCAACGTAGAACTCGTCATCATAGCAGAATACCTTAACAGGAGGTATCTCCTCACCGAATTCGAGCGAGCGCGCAAGACCTGAAATAAGTTCAAGATTTACACCGTCTGCCTCATAGAGAAGTCGCGAAGGGCAGAGATAGCACGCGCGGTAGGACTTGTCCGTAAGCCACTCTTCTGCGCCGGAAAGTATTCTTTCACATATTTCCTTCGGCTCTGCGTATGTAGTGTCGATTACAAGATTGTAGTTTGCAAGGTCTTTGCAGTTAACACCGTATTTTTCAAGATAGCGCGTGTTTTCGCTCGACTTGCGCTCTTTCATCTTCTTTGCCGTGTCTTCAACTGTGTCGAAACTTTCCTGACCTCTTTTGGCAGCATAGATTCTCGCCGCGCTTACGTCAAGGTCTGTCGTAAGATAAACGCTGAAATTACCGCGCACGAAATGCCACGCCATACGCGAGTCAATTACCATCATCTTGTCAACGTCAGAAAGCGCAACAAGACTGTCATCTACCATTTTATCGTATACGGGATTTGTTTCCATCAAGTGATTCATTTCAACAACGTCAACGCCGTTTTCTTCGGCAAGGCGTCTTACTATCGCGCCGGTGGAATACGTCTCGGCACCGTTACGCTCGATAATAAGACCTGCAACGGTTGATTTTCCGCTTCCGAGGTCACCTGCGAGTGAAATTTTGTAATTCACAATAAAAAACTCCTAAAAGAAAATATTATACAACATTATATTATATCATCAATACTTCGTTCTGTCAAGTGTATTTGAGGCAATATAGCCATTTTTCGCGCCTCTGAATCAAATCAAGGCAAAAAATCAGTTAATGGATTTTCGGTGGAGTTTTCTGTACTTCAATGGCGATATTCCGTGTATTCTGCCGAAAACGCATATAAAGTAGTTTGAATCCGTATATCCGCAGGAATAGGCGATTTCCGTAATACTGTCGTTTGTGTTAATTAGCATATTCTCCGCCTTTTCCATTTTCAATTTCGTTATGTACTGATTAAGACTTTGCGCGGAATTTTGCTTGAAAACGTGAGCAACGGTAGAAACACTGCAAAAACAAGTGTCGGCAATGATTTTCGCCGTCAATTCTTTTTCGTATACGTTTGCGTGAATGACCGACAAGATGTGTCTATATAGGTCGTTATCCTGCTTTACCTCAAGGTCGGGAGCGTTTTCAAGATAAAGTATAAGCATAGCGCAAAGCGGTCGCACAAGTGTCTCTATGCGCTCTTTGTCAATTTTTTCCGCGGGTAAAAGAAACTCCGACTTTCCCTTGAAAGTCTCTTTGTCTATTTTCATTCTGCTCGCGTATTGCGGCGTATCTTGAGAATTTTCCGCATAAGCGCCTACGCATAAAAAGCCGAGCGATTTTTCGTTATGCCGCAGAGGGAATATAAATTGCGCCACCCCATACGGACAGACGAAAAATACACAGTCCTTTTCCTTTCGCAAATCTTCTTGATACTCGACGCACTTTGTGTGCCTTTCTTTTGCCTCTTTTATGAAAAGGCAGAATGGGCTTCTGTGTATATTGTAGGGTGTGAGTTTGTTTATTGCCGCGCTTTTCCTTTTGCTTGAATTGTGAATGCTCACATACACACCGAGTTCTTTTTCAAGAAATTCAATATATTTTATAATATCGTTT
>JAZOLR010000249.1:0-5051 GCA_045653255.1 Eubacteriales bacterium
ATAAGTTATTGCTTACAACGCGAAGAAAAGGCAGTTTCGTTTTCTTTTCGTTTTTCTCTTTCTTCATTTTGTACCTCATTCGTTATTTTAGTGAGTGGTATTGTAATTGTAGCATCTATGATAAAAAATGTCAATATAAAAAAGCCGTATCGCGCTCAACTGTTGGTTTAATATGCCTATTCGTTGAACGCGATACGGTTTAATCACTATATTTAACAATAATAAATTATAAAGATAACAGAAAATCGCTAAGGTCGGATACTGTTTCTACTATATAGGTCGCACCCTCTTTTTCAAGGGTTTCGCGAGTGCCGAAGCCGAAAAGCACACCGACTGAATCAAGTCCTTTCTCGTTTGCGCCCTCTATATCAAACTTTGTATCCCCTACCATAAGTGCGCGTGAGGGCTCAAGCGAAAGTGTATTCAGTGCATATTCTATAACGTCGGACTTTGAACTTCTGCCTATTTCATCGTTTGAGCCTGCGACAAAGTCAAAATAGGAATATACGCCGAGCATTTCAAGAAGAGGACGAGCAAAAGCCTCGTTTTTCGAAGTTGCGACGGCGAGGCGCGCGCCTTTGGATTTAAGTTTTTCTAGCAATTCTTTCATTCCGTCAAACAAACTGCACTCGCGCCATCCGTCTTTTTCATAATACTCGCGGAAATAGGCAATCGCTTTTTCCGCTTTTTCTTTTGAAAATCCGCACAGCACCTCAAAACTGTACGAAAGGGGCGGTCCTATAAAAGAACGCACCGTGCTCGTATCGGTAATAGGCTCTCCGAGTTTGTCAAAGGTGTATACTGCCGCGTTGGTTATCCCCAAGAGAGTATTCGACAACGTGCCGTCAAGGTCAAAAAATATATAATCGTATTTCATTTCGTTTTCCTATTTTCTTTTTTAATTAGTACACTCTTTATCTATGCTTTTTTGCAAAAAGGGACTTCTCTGCCGTATACGAAAAAATTAAAACAAAACGGCTACTCGCTTCCGTTATGGACTTTTCGAGCAGCCGTATTTTTAAATCTTATTTCGCGTTGTGGTCTGCAATGAGTTTCTTGATACGCTTCGAATGATCGAGAAGACCGCTTATGGTCTGGTCGTGGTTAAGAGTATCGATGATGTATGCAACGTACTTGCACATATTAACCTCGGAGTACCATTCTCTCTTGAGAAGTTCGGGGGTACGGTATACAAGGTTTGTTGTAAATATTCTTGTGAAGAGTCCGTCTGCGTATGCCTTGTCCATTGTTTCAAGACCGTTGCAGAACAAACCGAACGTTGCGAATACAAAAATTCTTCTTGCGCCCTTTTCTTTAAGTTGGAGAGCAACGTCGATGATGGAATCACCTGACGAAATCATATCGTCGATGATGATAACGTCCTTATCCTTGAGGTCGCGGCCGAGATATTCGTGTGCCTCGATAGGATTCTTACCGTTTATAATAACGGAATAGTTACGGCGCTTGTAGAACATACCGAGGTCTATGCCGAGCATAGAGGAATAGTACATACATTTTGCCATTCCGCCTTCATCGGGGGAAACTATCATTATCTGGTCTTTGTCAAAGGTTATATCGGGGAATTCGCGAACGAGTGCTTTTATCATCTGATAACTCGTTCTTACGTTATCAAATCCGCCTATCGGAATTGCATTCTGAACTCTGGGGTCGTGTGCGTCAAACGTAATAAAGTTCGATACGCCCATGTTCATAAGTTCCTGAAGCGCGAGTGCGCAGTCAAGAGATTCTCTTGAAGAACGCTTGTGCTGACTGCCTTCATAAAGCATAGGCATTACAACGGAAATTCTTCTTGCCTTTCCGCCGATTGCACCGATAACACGCTTTATATCCTGATAGTGATCATCGGGGCTCATAGGTACAGTCTGACCGTACATCGTATAAGTAACACCGTGATTGAACACGTCGGAAACTATGTAAACATCCTTTCCGCGCAGAGATTCGTGGATGATACCCTTTGCTTCTCCGCTTCCAAATCTGGGGCACGCTGCATTTACAAGATACGTTCCCTCACTGTCGTGACGACGCCACTCCTGAAGATATGCGTCTACCTGGCTAACGAAATCCTCGCAGCCTCTCATTCCAATTACGCTCAAATCGCCTTACAATGAATCCTTCATTCTTTTTCCACCCATTTTCTTTATTTTATTAAATTTTAGATAGAGTTATATTGCAGTATTATTATAACAATATTAATATAAAATGTCAATAGCATAAAAGCACAAAAAACGAGAATTTACGACGCTTTGATTGTTCATTAACACATAAAAGGAATTTTCATATAATGAATAATATACTGACTTATATCGCGACCTAACGTTTTCTTTGAGAAAGGATTTTTTTATGCATTCAAGTGTAGAAGGTCAAAAAGATATTCCCTACACAAGCGAAGGGTATCTTATTGTAAACACGGTAGCGGCAAACGAGGCTTTGCCTATTGAAAATGCAAGAGTTTTTATAAAGGGAAACGACGAGCAAAACAAAGACGATGAATTTGTGCTTTTTACAAATGAAAGCGGACTTACTGAACTTATTGCATTGAAAACCCCTGAAAAAGAACTGTCACTATCCCCAGGGAATGCGGCAGGATATTCTTCTTACAATATTTCCGTAAGTAAAGACGGATACTACTCCCGTAAATTTTCGCACATTCCGATTTTTTCGGGTGTAACTTCTCTTCAAAGAGTAAATCTTGTTGCGAAGACGCCGTTTGACAGCGATGATTTTGACCCTAACGGTGAAGTAACGGAAACTGCACCGTTTGACGAAGAAATTATGCAAAACGAAGAAGAAAAAGAGGGGTGATAATATGCAACCGAAATTACCCGTAATTCCCGAAACGATAACTGTACACCTCGGCAGACCAAACGACAACGCCCAAAACGTTACGGTGAGTTTCCCCGATTACATAAAGAACGTCGCATCGAGCGAAATCTATCCGTCATGGCCTGAGAATGCCATACGCGCAAATATTTACAGTCAGATTTCATTCGCTTTAAACAGAATTTACACGGAATACTATCGAGTAAGGGGATATCCTTTTGATATAACCAATTCAACGGCTTATGACCAATCGTTTGTATACAACAGAGATATTTTTGAAAACATTTCGCGAATTGTAGATGAGATATTCGACAGTTACGTACAGAGGCAAGGCTCGGTAGAGCCTCTGTTTACGCAGTATTGTGACGGTGTAGAAGTTACGTGCGGCGGTCTTTCTCAATGGGGGACTGTGGCACTTGCAGAAGACGGACTTCTTCCCTACGAAATTTTACAGTATTATTACGGTGACGATATAAACATCGTTACAAACGTACCCGTTGAAGGAATTGAAGGCTCTGCGCCGAGAGTTCCTTTGAGATTTGGAAGTTCGGGACCTGCGGTACAACAAATTCAGGTGCGTCTCAACCGAATAAGCAACAACTACCCTGCTATACCGAAAATATATCCCGTAGACGGAGTATACGGGATAGAAACGGAAAGGGCGGTTGAAAGTTTTCAAGAAATATTCAACCTTGCAAAAGACGGCGTAGTCGGAAAAGATACTTGGTACAGAATACAGTATATATACAATAGCGTAAAAAGACTGAACGAGTTGAATTCCGAAGGACTTACCCTCGATGAAATATCAACGCAATATCCAAGCGAACTATCACTCGGCAGTATAGGTGACGGAGTTTTCACCTTGCAGTATTACCTCGACTATATATCTAACTTTGTAGACACTATAGGCAAAGTAAAACCCGACAGAATTTTCGGAGAAGAAACTCGGCAGGCAGTCATTGATTTCCAAAGAACATTCGGACTTCCCGCACCGGGAGTTGTAGACGAAGTAGTGTGGAACAGTATTTATAACGTGTATTTAGGCTTACTCTCATCTGTGCCAATCGAATATAGAGAGGGGGTAACAATTCCGTTTCCCGGAATTATACTGAGGCGAGGCTCACAAGGTGACGACGTAAGAGTTCTTCAATCGTATTTAAATTATATCGCTCGCGTATATCCAGAAATACCTACCGTATCAGTAGACGGAATGTTCGGCCCGTCTACCGAAGCAGCGGTGACGGCTTTTCAAGATCTTTTCGGAATTGACGTGGCGAGGAAAGGAGTTGTGGCAAGCGTAACGTGGAACGCAATAACCGACGTGTACGAGGACATCTACTACGGCAATATGGTGAGCGCAAACCAATATCCGGGGTACACGATACTTTGAGGTACAACGTAGAGGACAAGAAAAGTGCGGTAAGACAACTTCAAAGGCTTCTGCTTGAAATATCGTATTCTTCCGATTCACCCCGCATTTCAATCGACGGAATTTACGGCAAGAACACACGCGAGGCGGTACGTCGTTTTCAATCACGGTGCGGACTTCCCGTAACGGGAGACACTGACTTTGAGACGTGGCGCGCTCTGCTTTCCGAATACAAAGCGGCAAGAAAGCAAAAAGAACGCAGATAGTGTTTTGTCCGTTCTGCCTTGCGATAAACCTTGAAATTTTGAACTAAATAACATTTATCCGTTATGCTTTTTATTTTAATCTGCTACTTTTCCGTTGTGTAAAGTAGCAGATTTTTTATATATACATTTGAATGTTTGCGATTATACAAATACTATACATATATATTCTTATTTGACAAAAATCATTTTGCATAAATCAAAATAATTGACAACCCTTGCTTCATAAACTGAATAATGCGTGAAGAAAATCCAAATAATGTAAGTAAGAAAGGTGATATAGCCATACACAGTAAAAGTACACCGAGGGGGTAATATATTGCAGAACAAATTTACTTTACGGGCTCAAAACGCATTAAATACGGCAAGAGAACTTGCGTCTGAATCGGGGCACACTTATATCGGCAGTGAACACGTTTTGTACGGTTTGGCAAGTGAGAGCGATAGCGTTGCCGCAAAGATTCTCGAAAACCGAGGCGCAAGTGCAAAAAAGATAAAAGAAGTTATACTGAACTATTCGGGGATAGGAACAAAAACCAACTTAAGCGCAAACGATATGACTCCGCGCACAAAGAAAA
>JAZOLR010000250.1:0-9971 GCA_045653255.1 Eubacteriales bacterium
GCAATAGATAAAGAAAGCCATATTCTCGTAGAAAAAGAAAAAACCGCGTCGGGAAAACTCCACACCTACACGCAGGACGAAGATTATATAATAAACGATGACTTCACCTATTACTCCTACTCAGACGGCGGCGTGGCGGAACTTCTTTCCTACACGTACTCCATCGACGGTGATATAAATTCCGTCGGCGGAAATACCGTAATTATCGGCGATACAAGCGACAACGAAAAATCGTACGACCTCGAAGTTGGGGATACCGTACTTCTCGGAATTTACCTCGGTTCAAAAGAGGAAATGGAGAAAAAGGCAGAAGCCGAGGCAAACGGCGAAGAATATATACCGTCGACGAAAAAAGTGCGCGACGAGGATATGTTCATCGCAACGGGAAACGACCGTCTCGACCTTATGGTTGAACTCGGTGCATACGAATATATCGTTTGCACCGTCGGGGCGATAATACACGGATACCCAAGTTCACTCTACGGCACACCTCTTATAATGTCCGACGAACTTTTCACTCGCGTGACGGAGAAAACGCCCTCACGCAATATAGCAGAAGTAGACCTTGTTGACACTCGCGGTCTCAACGTAGCGGAAATTGAATCGCACCTCCGCGATATTCTCCAAGAATACCCCGATGCGCGACTTACGGCAAGCGGAATATATTACGACGCCATTTCCGCAAACGCAAAGAGTTACGACGTCATAATAAAGGCGGCAGGGTTGATATGCATTCCGCTCATTCCTGTTATGTGGCTATACTCACAGATGCTTTTCTACCGCAGAAGACAAGGGGAATTCGACCTTCTCGAGTCGCTTTCCGCATATTACCGCGATATTCGTAAACTTCACCTGGCAGACGCGCTCATTCTCGGCAGCGCGGCTATTCTGTCGCTTCCTTTGTCTGTTCTTTGCGTTAGTTTGTTGCATCGCCTTTATAACTACACACTTCCGACGAAGTTTTTGTCGGGTGCTAACATAATAGTCACGCCGTCCGTTCCTTTCTCGGAATATATAGCGATTGCGCTCTGCTCTATATTCAGTGCGGCTGTTTCGTCGCTTGTGCCGTATATTGCATTCCGCGTAACGAAAAGAAGAAAAGAAGAAAAATCACTCAAGATATGCGAGGTTATAAAATGATACTTGAAACCGTAGACGTCATAAAACAGTATAAACAGTCAGACACCGTAGTAACTGCGGTAAACAGAGCAAGCCTCACAGTAAACGAAGGGGAATTCGTCGCGATAATCGGCACGTCAGGCTCGGGAAAGAGCACTTTTCTTCACTTGTGTGCAGGACTTATCTGTCCGAATTACGGAAGCATAAAAATCAGAGGAAACGATATAACGAAAATGAAACCCGACGAAGTTGCGAGACTTCGCGGTCAGTTTGTGGGTGTTGTATTCCAAAAGCACAACCTCATACCTCAACTTACGGCAAAGGAAAATATCCTCGTACCCGCTATGATATGCGAGCGCCCCGACTACACCTATGAAGAAAGTTTCAAAAAACTTGTACGCGCACTCGACATTGAGGACAGATTAAACCATCTTCCAAACGAGTTGTCGGGAGGTCAGCAACAAAGAGTGGCTATTGCACGCGCACTTATGAACAGGCCTCAAATACTCCTCGCAGACGAGCCGACAGGAAACCTTGACCGCGAAAACGCAGATGAGGTTTTGCGCCTTTTGCTCGACTTCCGCGACAAGCACGGGCAGACGATGATGATGGTAACGCACGATATGGAAATCGCAAAAAAGGCAGACAGAATTTTCCGTATGGACGGCGGCATTCTCACTCCCGTAAGAACTGTATAAAACCCATTATGTAAACTTAAATTTACAAAAGGCAGATGTAATACATCTGCCTTTTGTGTTAATAAGAGTTTTTTGCTAATTTGAAGCCGTTTGAAAGTTTGTCATTCAATAAGAAATCTGTCAAGCACGAGTTGTCTGAAACGGGGAGAAAGACTCGCAAAATATGCGGTAAAGCCCGTCACGCGAACGACAAGGTCGGGATAAAGTTCGGGGTTTTCGTTTGCTTTTTTCAGTTTATCTGCGTCTAAAATATTGATGTTTATAAGTGTACCGCCCATATCGAAGTGGGATTTTATCAGATTGCTTATTATTGCGACACCGCGCTCGTCGGCTTTTAGCGATGGGTCAAACTCAAGTTGCAACGGTGCCGTGTTTCCATAGCCGCATTGCACTGACGCTATACCGCTTGACTGCGCGGTAACTGCACCGTCACGGCGGAAATTCGGGTTGGGGTTTGCGCCGTGGGAGATAGGCTCGCCTTTTCTTCTTCCGTTTGGCGTTGCGCCTACTTTTTCGCCGTATTCTATCGTGCGCGACCAAGAAAACCAACCGGGTACAAGTTGTCTTCCCTCTTTCATTTTCTGCGCTTTTACTATACGTACGAAACTCTCTGTCAACAGTTTTGCGTACTTGTCGGCAGACGTGCCGCCGCCGCAATATTTTTGAGAGTTTTTCATCATAAGGTGTATGCGCTCGTCTGCGAAGTCGAGTTCTAGTTGCTCATAGAGTTTTTCCCAAGTGAGCACTTTTTCTTTTACTATTCTGTCTTCTATTGCTCCGAGAGAGTCTGCAACAACAGCAAGACCTGCGCCGTCAACACCGACAGTATAAAGTTCCGCGCATCTTGAAATGTCCTCACCGCGTTCAAGGGTGTTTTTCATCTGCAGATTCATAATCAATTCAGGTGTGACGTCTGCTATATGGTCGAGGTGAAGTTCAATTCCTTCGGCGGTGACTTCTACTGCGCGGGTAAGATGTTTTTCGTAAAGAGACAAGAGTTTTTCTATACTCTTTTCATCTTCGTTTTTCATATCGTCAAGGGCGCATTCAAGCACTTTGGCGATGTTGATTTTCACCGTGTCGTTCATCGGGAATTCTCTGCCCGGTACACACATCCAATTGCATCCTACGGCAATTCTCTGTCTTGCCGTCTTTTTGTCTATTCCGTTTCTCATATAACCGTCGCAGAGGTTTTTGTCACTGCAAAATCTCGGCCACGCGTTTTTGTTTTTGAGAAGGTAATAAACCGCGCGCGAGAAAAATTCCTTGTCGCAGTTTTCGTGCACTCTTACCGTCAGATTGCAGGCGATATTTATTTTATCAGCCGCATCTAAAATGAGGTAGGAAAGTTTGTTTGTCAGGTCGCGGTCAAACTCGTCAACACCCGAAATCTGATAATAGTGTGGGTCTATGAGAAGAAGATTCGCTATAAGGAATTTCGCCTTTTCGTCGTCTATTCTTCCCTCTCTTATATCATTTTGATAAAAAGGATACAAGAGCGTATCAAGTTGAAATCCTGCACCGTCGCGCGTGTATATTCTCGACGCACAGTTGAAAAATGCCGCCCACTGACACGCCTCGTGCAAAGTGCGAGGGGGTGAAAGTCGAATATTCTCACACGCAGAAAGCATTTCGCAAAGGCTTTCTTTTATTTCTATTCTATCTTCTTTTTCTATTTTTCTCTTTATCTCTGCTACGTGTCTATCTATGAAATCTATAATAGCGCGAATGCACTTTTCTTCTGCATCGTAGAAATCTTTTTTGTCGGGATTTATTTTTCTGTATTTTTCAATCTTCTGAAGAAGTCCGCCAAAGCCGAGAGAAAATCCGATAGAGTAATCGCACGCAAAATGCGCGTCGCCGTCAATTCCCGTCGTTATGTTATATTTCGCCTGTTCGGGTTTTAGGTGGTCATAGGGGAAACGTTGCTCGTCCCAACGCTTACTCCACTGATTTGTCGCGCCGTTTTTTATAAATTCTTCGTTTTTCTTGCTCTTTTTTAGCCAATCGGGCATATAGTGAAGGTCACCGCGGTAATTCACAAGCATATCGCGCCATCTGCCGCAGAGCATTTCCATCTCGTCAACGTACGGCTCGTGTGCAGAAAGCACGCGCACGAAGTTTTCGCTCATACCGTCAAGTCCGTAGAAACTTCCGTTTTCGCTATTATACCACGGAGTAACGGAATATCCGGAAGAAAGCGGCACAGTACCGAAATCGTCAAGGTCTGTATATCCGTTTTGCACTTTCTTTTCAAGGGTATGCCTTATTTTCGTCTCGCGCATTCTTGCAAGACGGTCATCGTATGAAAGCATATTTTTCATTCAACTCCTTCATAAAATCATCTGTCGGGGGCAGAAACTCCCTTTGCACTTTTCCGAGTGCGCGCGCCTTTTCAACACCAAGCGCGTGATACGGTAAAAGTTCATACTGCCTAACAGAAGAAAGTGTACGCACAAATTCCGAAATTTTGTCTATATCCTGCGAAAGTTCAAAAATAACGGGTGTACGAACAATAATGGGAATGCCGAGGGTGTTTGCTTTTTCTAGGTTTTCTTTTATTTTTTCGTTTTTCATACCTGTGTATGCTTTGTGCTTTTCGCTATCAAAGCATTTGAGGTCTGCCATAATCAAATCGAATTCGGCTAAAACTTCGCCGTAAATACAAAGCGAAGTCTCTATATATGAAGATATTCCCTCTCTTTTGAGAAGGGCGACACATTCAGAAAGAAAATTCGCCTGCATAAGCGGTTCACCGCCGGAAAAGGTGACACCGCCGCCGTTTTCGAAATATACTCTATCCATAAGCAATTCGGAAACGAGTTCTGTCGGTGTGTAGGTTTTTCCGCAAGTAACACGCGCGCCGCTATAACAACCGTCCTCGCACATATTGCAAGCAATGCACTTTTCGGGATAAAAGAGAGTTTCTTTCTCTTTTTCTATACATTCGGGGTTGTGACACCATATACAGTTTAAGGGACAGCCTTTCAAAAATACCGTCGTGCGTACGCCGTCACCGTCGTGAAACGATGCGCGTTGTACGTCGGCTACTATGCCTGTCATAGTTTTATCTCCTCGCCGCACTCTGCGGAGACTCTCGCGCTGTCAAGCAGTTTCATCACCTGCATATTGAATTCAAGCGAGAGCGTTTTATGTATATTCTCGCCCGTCTTTTTGAAATGCGCGTACTGCGTGGCTATGTTTTTCATAAAGTCGGGATAGTCTATATTCGGTATTTCTATATCGTTGCCGTAAATGTCGCATCCACGGACTACGGGCACGCCGTCTTCCTTTTCGCAGAACAAAACGCCCTCTTTTCCGTAGAGTATAGGTCCTGCGGGAATTGCGCGAGAGGGGGTTGTCCAAGTGCCTTCAAGCACCGCCATCGCCGTATCGAATTTCACCATTGCCGCCGCGTTATCGTATACGTCTGCGAATTCCGTCGCGTAGTTTCCTGCCGATGCGATAACGGAGTTTGCTTTCTTTTCGGTTATCCAAGAAGAAAACATACAACCGTAGCAAAGGAAGTCAAGAAGCGCACCTCCGCCGCATTTTTTGTTGTACCACCACATTTTTGATTTTTGCGTGTCGGTCATCTCTTCTGCCGCCTCGCTTACTCCTCTGTGCATAGCGCCTCTGCCGACAGGGCCTGTGTTTCCTATAAGGAAACGTATTTTTATAAGGTCGCCTATTACGCCCGTGTCAAGTGCGGCTTTCATTTTGTGAAGATAGGGACGCCAGGTAAGAGGCCAATTGACCATAGCGAAAATGCCGTTTTTCTTTACAAGCGAGTATATTTCTTCTGCTTCGCTATAGGTCATCGCCATAGGTTTTTCTATACTGACTGCGATACCGCGGATAGCGCACTCGCGAACGACTTCTACTTTTTTGTAGGTTTCTGTGAGTATGAATGCAATATCGGGCTTCTCGCGATCTAGCATTTCTATATAGTCTTCGTATATATTGTCGCAGTAGTTTTCTTTTACGTTTTCAATATTCCACGCGCGAGTGTATCTAGTTTTCGTTAATTCTTTTATTTCGGCTTTCGTATCCGCGCACGCGACAAGGTCTATATCTCTTTCGTTTTTTATGTAAAGCGCGACCTCATTCACGTGCATGTGAGCAAAGCCTATAATGACTGCTTTTATCATTTCTTTTCCTCCGCGCTCTTGTAGATAAGGTCTATAATTTTGCATACGTTCAAGGTTTCTTCGGGTTTCACTATCGGAGTTTCACCGTACAAAAGCACTTCTCTTATATTGTCGATGATATAGAAGTGACCGAAAAACGCTTCATTCGGGTATAGTTTTTCTCTTGCTATCAATTCTTCGGTGTTTTCCTCGCCTGAATATAAAATGCCTTCGGGGAGTGTGAGTCCTGCGCGTTTTCCCGACAGACGAATTGAAGACTCTTCGGGAAGATTTGCAGCCCATGCGACCTTGAAATTCACGCAAAGTCCGCCTTCAAAGAAAAGACTTCCCGCGCACATATCTTCGACGTTCATTTCGTCGGGGTTAAACTTGCGAGAGTTTGCGACCTCGCCCGTGAGCGCGCCGCTTCCCTTGAGTGAGCCTATCTCGTTTGCGTGGTTTTTGTAGCAGACGGCAGACGCGCTTTCTATTTTCGGGTTGCCGAGCAGCCATACAAGCGTATCAATCATATGCACGCCGATGTCCATAAACGCGCCGCCGCCGTTTTTCTCTTTTATGTGGAAAGTGCCCCACGTGGGAATACCTCTTCTGCGTATGCGAGAGAATTCCGCATAGTAAATTTCACCGAGTGTGCCCCAATCTATTTCTTTTTTCGCCTCTATTCTATCGGGGGTAAAGCGCATTGTCTGACACGCCATAAGCAAAAGTCCGCGCTCGCTTGCAAGGTCGAAAAGATATTTCGCGTCTTCGTAGTTTGTGGTAAGCGGTTTTTCGCAAAGCACGTTAGCACCTGAGAGAAGCGCCTTTTCCGTCAACTCTTTGTGAAGGTAGTTTGGCGCACATACGGAAACGAGGTCAGGCTTTTCCTTTTCGAGCATTTCGTCTATATCGGTGTAATAGTTTTCTATACCGTGACGCTCTGCCGTCTCGCGTGCTGCTTTTTCGTTTACGTCACATACCGCAACGATAGAGAAATCCTCTGAAAAATACTTATACGCAGGAATGTGTGCGCTATTCGCTATCATTCCGCAACTGATTATCGCTGTTTTTATCTTCATTTTACACCTCAATATTTTATTTCGTCAAAAGAGATAATTTCGTATTCTTCGGGCATATCGCCGAGGTCAAGAATTTCGTATTCTTTTCCGCCATTCATCGCCGACTCGTGCGCTATTATGCCGGGAATAGTATAGCGCGCCGCTTCCCATGCGTGAAGAAAAGGTTGCTTATCCGTAAGGCAAGCGCGGACAAAATCATCGACAAGGAAATAATGCGAGCCGTTATGTCCTGACGTGCCGTAGTCGCCTTCTTCCCGCGAGTTCTTGTCAAGCGCGAGAAATTCACGAGGAAGTCTTTCTCTGTTTTGGATTTTCGAAAATCCGCTATCGTATTTGTAGGTTGCGCACGCCTCTGCCGTCGTCGGTCGCTTTTCTACGAATTCGTCGACGTTTACAATATCGGTTGCGTCCTCGCACTGATAACCGTCCCAACTGTGAGTTGTGTTTTTGAAAAACAGATGTTGTCTTCCGCTATATTCGTAGACGCCTTTCGTGCCGTATACTCCCGTTATGTATGACGAGGGCTTCGTGCTTCCTACACGGCGGAATTCGTTTATTCTCGCAAAACCGCCGCGCGACATTGTGAAGATTGCGGTTTCGTTGCTATATGGGTTATCCCAATCGTTGTTTCCCTTGCCGTATATGCCGTCGCCCTCCGTGTCTTCGTAACCGAAGCAGGAAACCTTTGTCGCGTGGTCGCCTATCGCGGAAAAGAGCATTGAAATAGAATGGGTAGCGTAATACATAGGCGGAATACCTGCCGTGCGCTTCCATCCGTCGCCAAGAGATTTAAACGAGCCAAACATTTCCTCTATCGTGTGATAATACTGTGCCTCGCCGAAAGTGAATTTTCCGAATTCGCCGTCGCGGAATTTCTTTCTCGCGTATTCGGCGCAGGGCCAATAATAGCAAGTTTCGAGCATCATAAACTTTAAGCCCGTCTCTTTTACTATCTCTACTATCTCTTTTATTTCTTCTATCGTGCAACCCATAGGCACTGCCGTCATTACGTTGTAGCCTGCGCGGAGTGCTTGTATAATGAGAGGGCCGTGCTGGTGGCGCTGCGCAAAGATGCCGACGCAGTTTATTTCTTTGTCAAGCGCAAGCATTTCATCAAAACTTGAATACACGCGGTCAAAATAGTGCGCGTACTTTTCGCGTCGGTCTTCGTAAAATTCCGCCGCCGCAAGATAGGTAATTTTCGGGTGTGCTTTGTAGATTTTCAAATATTGCGCGGAATATCCGCCAAGACCAACTATGCCGAGTTTTATTTCATCAAGTTTCATTTTCTTACCTCACTTATAAATGCCGAAAGGTCAAAATTTTCGTTTTGTTGACGGAATTCAAATCCCATATATCCGTCGAAGTCCGTTTTTCCTATTTCTTTTATCACGGTCTTATAATCTATGTTTCCCGTATACGGCTCGTGTCTGCCGGGACAGTCTGCTATATGGAAGTGACCTATAAGGTCTATATTCTCTTTTATCTCGTCAAGTGAAAAATCACCCATCATATTCTGATGATAGATGTCGTATAGCATACGAATGTTTTTGCTGTTTATTTCTCTCAAAATTGCAAACAATGGTTTACAATATGGCATAAAATAGTTTTTGCGGTCTACGTCGTTTAGCGGCTCAATTAAAAGTTGCATACCGTTTTCCTCTAAAAAAGGTTTCACGAAAAGAAGACAGTCTTTTATATTTTGTATTTGTTCTTCATAGGAAAGAGTGTCAGCGCGTGCGCCGACAAGAGCGATAAGACCGTTAGCACCGAGTTTTTTGTATATGGGGAGAGTGTCGACAAGCGCAGAAAGGAGTTCTTCTTTTCTTCCCTCGTTCAAAATTCCTCGCAAAAGGTCGTTTGTCAGATTTTCGTCTTTTGAGCAGAGATTGAAGACGGCGACAGGAGTTTTTATTTTGTCTGTATCCTTGTTTGTCCAACGCCAAAACTCCACCGCATCCGCACCGACAGACATCGACTTTTCTATTCTTTTATCAAATTCAAGGTCGCCAAAACACATATCAATACAAATACTGAATTTCATACAATTTCTCCTTTTGTATTTTTCACTTTTCGGGAAATTTCTCATTCTACTTTAATTATAATATATTTTTTTTACAAAACAATAGACAAATCAACAGTTTTTTTGTATAATATGAGAAGTACGAATTCTCTGCTTGCAAGCAAATTCGGGCTGACCATATTTCACGAAGCACGAAAATTGAAGTCAGAAGGCAAGCAAGAAAGGAACTGCAAATATGAGCACACTTGATTTATCCCCTTTGCATACGGCAGATTTTAGCGAAGTGTATTTTTGTGTCACTCGCAGAATTGAGCATATTCCGACGTCGCCAATACTATGCGAATACGGAGAGAAACTTTATTGTAGACTTTTCTATATACTCGGCGGAAGTTTTTACATAACCGAAACGGGAAAAAAGGAAATCTGCGCCAAAGAAGGCGACGTTCTTTATCTTCCTTACGACGTCAGTTACGTATCGCGTTGGCAAGGGAAAAATTGCGGATTTTGCGCCATAAATTTTGTACTAAATGATACAGACGGCGCGCCCATTCTCTTTTCAAATGAAGTGTGCCTTTTCCGTCAAGATAAAAACGAAAGTTATCTTCGCCGTTTTTCAGAGATAGCGGATATATGGGATAGCGGTGTTATGGGTTATAAAATTCGCGCGAAGGCTCGTTTTCTTGATTTGCTCTATCATATGCTAAAAGACAATATAAAATCTCGTCACAAAAGCATCGCCGAGGGGATTATGTATCTTGAAAACCACTATCTTGAAGATACTCCCGTCGACGAACTTGCCGCTATGTGTCATTTAAGTCCGTCGGGATTTCGCAAACTTTTCAAGGAGTATTCCCCCTATCCGCCCGTGCAGTATAGGAACATTCTCCGCATACAAAAAGCGGAAGAACTTCTCCGCAGCGGT
>JAZOLR010000251.1:0-1509 GCA_045653255.1 Eubacteriales bacterium
TATTTAAATCAATTGCACCGGAAGAAAGAACAACAACTGCGGTCATGGTACATACTACCATGGTATCCGCGAATACTTCGAAGATACCCCACATACCCTGCTTAACAGGCTCCTTGATGTTGGAGTTGGAGTGAACCATAACGGACGAACCGAGACCTGCTTCGTTCGAGAACACGCCTCTCTTGAAGCCCTGCTGAACAACTGTTGCAATAAATGCACCGATAGTACCGCCGGCAACAGCCTCGATATTAAATGCGTACTTGAAGATAGCGGCAAATGCGGGAAGAATTTTTGCGTAGTTAAATCCGATAAGAATGATACTTCCGGTTACGAAAAGTACAACCATAAAGGGAACTACCTTTTCTGCAAAGGATGCGATTCTCTTAAGACCGCCGAGTGTGATAAGCGCTGCAATTACAACGAGAATTACACCGAGGATAACGGAATAGAGAGAAACACCGTCAAATACCTGCATTGATGAGAGTGCATCAATCTTGAATGCAGACTCAACGTTTACAACTATCTTGTTGATCTGTCCCATAGCACCGATACCGAACGATGCAAGGAGAGTAAAGATACAGAAAAGAACTGCGAGAACCTTACCTATTGTCTTACAGCCCTTGAATGAGCCAAGACCATCACGGAGGTAGTACATAGCACCACCGGACCACTCGCCGTCAGTATTTCTGCGGCGGTAGTAGATACCGAGAACGTTTTCAGCGTAGTTTGTCATCATTCCGAAGAATGCTGCGAGCCACATCCAGAAAACGGCACCGGGTCCACCTATGCAGATAGCTGCTGCAACACCGGCGATGTTACCAACACCGATAGTAGCGGCAAGAGCTGTACAAAGTGCCTGGAAGGGCGAGATAGACTTCTTGTCAGCCGAGTGACCGATAACGTCCTTAGCAAAAAGGCTACCGATTGTGTTCTTCCACCAAAGTCCAAGGTGAGAAACCTGGAAAAACTTTGTGAGTACTGTTATAAGAATACCTGTTCCTATAAGAAGTACAAGACCAAATGCTCCCCATACAACGCCGTTCACGGCATTATTGTATTCTGTGAGCTTTTCTAAAAACTGAGTCATAATGACCTCCATTTCTTCGCATTTAAGCG
The DNA here is from genome assembly GCA_045653255.1 of Eubacteriales bacterium. Lineage (GTDB taxonomy): Bacteria > Bacillota > Clostridia > Oscillospirales > CAG-272 > UBA1740. The sequence continues at coordinate 1,117 of JAZOLR010000251.1, forward strand.
ATTAAAAAATAAAAAGAGCTAAACGCACACCGTTTAACTCCGAAATGGCAAATATACCCAAAGAAAAAAACTTCGGGAATAAGTATTTGCTCCGTCCTTTTGCCTGAGAGATTTACGCATCAGCGTATTGCACCTTCGGCATCCTTGCGGACTTCTCCGGAGTGCTATCAGAATTCAGTCCCCGTCTTACGACACCTGAGAGCGTTACTCCTTCGGTTGCTTTCGCATCTTCTGAATCCATCACATAGCCCTTATTTTACCGCCCCACTATTGCAAAGCGGTCCCATAGCGTGTATTATAGCAGATATTTTGACAAAAAGCAATAGTTTTTTCTAAAAAAGTTAAAAATTTATCAAACAAAAACGCGCCCGACTTGAATCGGACGCATTTTTC
>JAZOLR010000252.1:0-11822 GCA_045653255.1 Eubacteriales bacterium
ATCTTACAGTTTACAACGCACTCCCCCAATCCGCAAAGTCAGCTCTTTACGAAAAGACCGACGCACAGACACTTGCCGACGGTATCTTCAACTCGGTAATGCAGGCTACCTTTGATAATTGGATAGAGGAGGTTATTGACCAACTCTCAGCAGGTGATTCTCCCGTTGAAAAAATCAATCCTCTTGACCTTTACATAACAGAAGGTCTTAAATATCACATCTCCTTCCTTAAGGCAAAGGGCAGCGGTGAGCTTTTCTCCGCTGAGGTAAACGGTACTACTGTATACGGCACAAAGGACGTATTTGCTCCTTACGTGCTCTATCAGGCTGAAGGCGTGAAGCTTTATATGCAGGCTGCTGTTCGGCAGGCTGATATTAAGGTGGACGACGCAGGATATAAGACAGGTGCTCCTATACTTGCCGACGGTTATCTCCAGCTTTACTCAAAAGAGGGCGACACGACAATAAAGCGCGGTGTTTCACTCCAGAATACAGAGGTAATGGAAACAACAGAGAGCTTTACACAGGAAATCGTTGTTGCTGCGGGAACTACAGGCTCCCATTCGTTGTGGATACAGCCCTTTATGCGTATGTCGATAAAGTCCGTCACGGGTATTTCTTCTGTCAGCTTGTCAAGATGGGGGCGTCAGACATGGTCCAGCAATCCTATGGCGTATACCACACTTGACCCGATGGTAAACTCATTTACAGGTGTAACTCTTGGAGATGACTATATTGTAACCGATGCTCATACCTATACGGTAGTTTACGCAAGAGATTTTGATAATAATACCTATACCTACGATCCTGCAGATTACGGTGAGACAGGAAAGGCTATCAAGGGAACTCAGAAGGACTCCGAATTTACTGCAAAGAATATTGTACTTCCCGAAATAGAAGGTATCGATGGCGTAACCACTCTGAGAACAAGCATAGAACATTTCAAGGGCGCTGTTATACCTATGACAGGACATATGGAGGTTGATGGCTATGTCGACGGAATTTATGCCTTCAATCTTGCAGAACAGCCCTATACGACCACCTCAGGAGTTTACAACCTCGGTACAAACTACCAGCAAGGAAACTTTAACCTCTATGCAATGCGTGTATACTCCCGCGATCTTTCCACTGAGGAAATGGCACAGAACCATTTTGCTGACCTTGCATATAAGTTTGATATCGAGCTTGACATCTTTGCACTTCTTAATGATGACGAAAAGAGCGAAGTATACGAAGCAATGACGTCTTGCTCTGTAAGCGATGCAAAGGAAGACGTTATAGCGGCTTACGATGAAGTAATTGCTGATATTTATTACGTAAGCAATGCAGAAATGCCTACCGAAAACGAGCTCCACTTCTACGAGGTAGCTTCTTACTATCAGCTTGACCTCACACAGTTTAAGAAGCTTTCAAGAAACATTCAGCTTATAATTTGCGACGAGTTTGCAGATACTGTATTGTCCGAGGATATCAATAGCGGAATTATCGCAATCAAGCTCAATGAAATCATTCTTTTGCAATCCGACGAAAACTTCGCAGATGCATATGCTTCTTCACTCGTTAACTTTGAAGGATATTCGGTAAGAAAATCCATATATCCCGGTATCCGTTCAATCTATACTATAAACAAGGCCCTTCTTGAAACCTTTGAAGGTGAAGAAAGAGGCTACACGGTAACCATCGGCGCGATGATGGGACTTGCAAACGACGGCGAGACCACAAGAACAAGCGATGACCTCGTAATGAAGAAAGTCGACGGCGAGTACGTAATCGATACTGCACATGCGGCATTCGTTGAAGTTTACAACTCTGCAAGAGAAGACGCAGACGAAAACGGATTCGTTGCTTCCTACTGGCAGGAAAAAGAAGACGTATACCACATGGCGTTTACAACAACGTATGAAAAGGCAGATTCTCAGACGGTTGATATGTATAACACCGAACTTATCTACGGCGCGTACGTAATTCTTGAAAAAGAAGGCGAAGAGGATAAGATATTCTACATTGATACAAATTCCAAGATCTTTGGCGGCTCTGCATCTCTTTATGAGGTATCAAGTACGCTGAAGGAAATAAACGGCGACGCCTACTCAATGGTACAAAAGGTACTCAACGAGACAGACGGCACAGACTTCGTATACGGAAATATTGCAGGCTATGAGCTTGCAGACTTCGCGTTCGTTTATGATGCAGACGATGAAGTTTTTGCTACCGAGCTCATCAAAGAAATGAATGAAATAATCGAAGCAAAGCTCGGCGTTAAGCTCGCAAGCAAATCAGCAGACAATTATGCAGGTGAACACGGCATTTACATAGTTGAGCGCGAGGACCTCGAAGACGCAAACTATGGCGTATACGTTGAGGGTGGAAATCTTTACCTCGTATACGATTATGCAGCAAATGCTTACTATGCAATGAATGAAATTATGCTCCCCTTGCTTTCCGCTGAGGGTAACATAATCATCGGCGCAGACTACAAGGAAATGGGAAGCGTTCCTACCTACAAGGTAGTAATGCTTGGTGCAAGTAACGTTGCGGTAAGTGACGTATTCCAGGTAGTAGACACATATTTGCAGACGCAGTACGGTAATGTTTCAATCGAGCTTCTCAACGCAGGTAGATCAGGCGGCACTATTTCATCCGCATTGGAAACCTACAAAGGCAAGTTCGACTCTCGTGTACAGCGCGAGGTATACGCACAGAACCCCGATGCCGTCGTGCTCCAGTTCATATTCAACGCTCTCGGATCTTCAGGAGTAATTACCAATTCTAAGGACCGTACGATAGAGCGCATCTGGAATGGAAATCTTGACAAGTACGGCGTTCCTACGTCAGGCGAAGAGGTAGACGTTAATACACTCTTCACCGACGGTGAATTTATCGGAATTGACAAAATGAAGGAAATGTATCCCAATGCATTCACAACAGCCGGCAGAGTTAAGTTTACGACTGTAACCTACAAATCGGACGCAGACTTCAACGAAGCATTCAAGGACGTTGAAAATTCCGCATTCGTTAAATACACGGTTGACAAGTCATTCTCCCTCGACCTCACAAACAAGGAAAACAACCACACAAACTACACCAAATTCATATATGACCTCGAGGCGCTTATCGCAGACTTCCACGCACATGGAATAGACGTAATTCTTCCTACTCCCGTTGACTACGACGAACAACTCGTTAATGCAACAGGAACAAACGAGCGCATTATAGGTCTCAAGTACACCTGGGCAGACGTTGACAATTATCTGAAGACGGTTCTTGCAAACCGTGAGGGTGTTGCAGTTGTTGACTACTATTATGCACAGCTCGAACTCAAGGGACAACTTCAGGAAAATGGCGCAGACGGTTCACTTATGAAAGCAGACCGTAAGCATTTCAAGGGAATGGAAGGTCCTTACGCAGTTGGAACCACGTTTATGACAGACCTTATCGGCAAGTCACTTGTACTTGACAACGACGCAAGCCGTGCTGATACTCTTATCACCGACTACGTTGCAAAGACTATCATCTCCGCAAACGGTACTGTAAACGCAAGTAATGCGACAGTAACGGACTTCGCAGTACTTGATAACGGTGTAACGTTCTCATATAAGCCTCACGGCGTATCAATGGCTCAGATAGAGACACTTGTACAAATGCGCGAAGCTCTCGGCAAGGCAAAATATGAGGATACTGCGAAATATGCAGAAAATCCGAACAAGGAAATCTTCAAAATAGAAGGTCTTCAAGCAGAAGCAACCTATTCCATCACGATTGGCGGCAAAGTTCTTGCAGCTACCTATACGGGAGCAGAGCTTGCAAACGGTGTTGATATCTCCCTTGACAAGAACAATCCTTCCGCCGCTATAGCTTCTAAGATAGTGGATCAGATCTACATAAAGCGTACGTATCTTGCGAAACTTCGTAGCATGTCATATGTTCGTGAGACTGAGCTTTTCAAGGCAGGTGTTGACGACTCCGTTGCAACACGCGAAGAGATATTCGCTGTGCTTGACGAAATCATAGCAACAAAGCCCGACGGCAACTATGCAAAGACCACAGCAAAGTCTTATAAGGAATACTATGATATTCAGGAAGAGTTCTCCAGCACAGTCAACCTCTGCGACTACAAGGTAAAGAAACTTCTTGACTTTGATGCTTACACGGTAACCATTACCGAAGTAGCAGAATAAAAACTGCCGAAAGGCAGAAGTCATAAATTCGTTGCCGCCTGCGAGAAGGGGATTTAATTCGCAGGCGGCATTTCTTTTGCATTTTTCGTCTGTTCGGAAGTCGATTTCTGATTCAAACAAAAAAATACTGCCTCAAGTCTAAGGCAGTATTTTTTGTTTATAGCTTATTTTATATTTTATTCCAAGGGATTATTTTTCCCTCTCGCAGAGTTGCGGGCAGGTCGATAAGTCTCTGATTTGACGAGCCGCGGAATCGAAGGGATATATCCTTCAATTCGAGAACGAATCTTCCGTCGACCAATACGTCTATCATTGAGAGCATTTCGTCCGTTACCTCGCATCTTGGGTGTGAGCCGTCTTTTTGCAATTCGCCGTCAAGGGTAAAGCCTGTAAAACACCATATATCCTTGTCGGGAAATTCTCCCTTTACCCTACGCATAAACGGCACGAGTGCACGTTGATTTTCAGGTTCAAAAGGCTCTCCGCCGAGAAGAGTAAGACCGTTTACGTAATAGGGGCGAAGCGATTTTATTATATCGTCTTCAACCTCGCGCGTAAAGGGTTTTCCGTACTCGAAATCCCACGTCTGCGGTTGAAAGCAACCGGGACAACGGTTTGTGCACCCCGACACGAAAAGTGTCGTGCGTACGCCGTATCCGTCTGCTATGTCGAATTTTTTGAGTTCACCGTAATACATTTGTTGCCTCACAGATGAAGTACGCGTTCACGAATCTCCTGCGTTCTTCCCTGATTCCAATACTGCGTACCGATATATCCGCAGGTGCGGCGCGCTACGTTCATCTTGGACTGGTCGGTGTTTCCGCACTTGGGGCATTTCCAGATTAGTTTTCCGTCTTCTTCCTCAATTGCGATTTCGCCGTCCCAACCGCATTCCATACAGTAGTCGGACTTGGTATTAAGTTCTGCGTACATTATGTTATCGTAAATAAACTTCATTACCTGCAAAACTGCCTCAAGGTTGTTCTGCATATCGGGAACTTCTACGTAAGAGATAGCGCCTCCGGGAGAAAGTGCCTGGAACTGCGCTTCAAACGCGAGTTTCGTAAATGCGTCAACTTCTTCGGTTACGTGAACGTGATAACTGTTGGTGATATAACCCTTATCGTTTATTCCCTGAACTACGCCGAATCTCTTCTGCAAGCATTTTGCAAACTTGTAGGTGGTGGATTCAAGGGGTGTTCCGTAGAGTGAAAAGTCGATGCAATGCTCTGCTTTCCACTTCTTGCAGGCGTCGTTCATATACTGCATAACCTGCAAAGCGAAAGGAGTAGCGGAGGGGTCTGTGTGGCTTCTGCCTGTCATATACTTAACGCATTCGTAAAGACCTGCGTAACCGAGGGATATAGTAGAATATCCGCCGAAGAGGAGTTTGTCTATCTTCTCGCCCTTCTTAAGTCTTGCAAGCGCGCCGTGCTGCCAAAGGATAGGAGCAACGTCGGACGTTGTGCCCTTCAATCTTTCGTGACGGCACATAAGAGCGCGGTGGCAGAGTTCAAGACGTTCATCGAATATACTCCAGAACTTCTCGATATTGCCGCCGGAAGAAAGCGCAACGTCAACGAGATTGATAGTTACAACACCCTGATTGATACGTCCGTAGTACTTCGGCTGACCGTTTTCATCAACGAAAGGAGTAAGGAAAGAACGGCAACCCATACAGGTGTAACAATGACCTTCGCCGTTTTTGTCAACTTTGAGTTCGAGCATCTTCTTTTCGGAGATGTAGTCGGGAACCATACGGCGAGCGGTACATTTTGCCGCGAGTTTCGTCAAGTAGTAATAGGGGGAATCTTCGTGTATGTTCTGTTCTTCGAGAACGTATATAAGTTTCGGGAATGCAGGAGTAACGTATACGCCTTCCTCGTTCTTTACGCCCTTGTAACGCTGCAAGAGTGTTTCCTCGATGATTATAGCGAGGTCACGCTTTTCCTGCTCGTTCTTTGCTTCGCCGAGATACATAAATACGGTAACGAAGGGTGCTTGTCCGTTCGTCGTAAGGAGTGTAACTACCTGATACTGTATTGTCTGTACGCCGCGGCTTATCTCTTCGCGAAGTCTCTTTTCAACTGTTTCGGAGAATTTTGCATCGTCTATTGTAACGCCCATTGCGTTAAGTTCTTCGCGGAGTGAACGGCTTATCTTTTCACGGCTAACCTGAACGAAAGGAGCAAGGTGAGTAAGAGAGATACTCTGTCCGCCGTACTGATTACTTGCTACCTGCGCTATTATCTGTGTTGCGATATTGCAGGCGGTCGAGAAACTGTGGGGACGCTCTATCATTGTACCTGAAATAACAGTACCGTTTTGGAGCATATCCTCAAGGTTTACAAGGTCGCAGTTGTGCATGTGCTGCGCGTAGTAGTCTGTGTCGTGGAAGTGGATTATTCCCTGCTCGTGCGCGTCTACTATTTCTTGGGGAAGAAGAATTCTGTTCGTGATGTCACGGCTTACTTCACCTGCCATATAGTCACGCTGTACGGAGTTTACTGTGGGGTTTTTGTTCGCGTTTTCCTGCTTTGCCTCTTCGTTGCAGCACTCGATAAGGCTGAGTATCTTATCGTCTGTGGTGTTTGAACGTCGAACGAGAGTTCTGTTATATCTGTAGGTGATATATTTCTTCGCTACTTCGTACGCGCCGTGAGCCATAATCTGAGACTCAACGAGGTCCTGAATTTCTTCAACTCCGGGGGCTCTGTTCATACGTATACAGTTAAGTTCTACCGCTTCCGCGATGCGCTTTATCTGCATGGGTGTCATTCTTGCATCAGGCTCTACTGCTTCGTTCGCTTTCGTTATAGCGACTATTATTTTCGTTATGTCAAAAATTACTTCCGAGCCATTTCTCTTAATAACTTTCATTTTGTCCTCCTTTTGTACTTTTTTGTACTTTTTTGTACTTTTATGTCAAATTTTGTTTATTATAGGTAGTAAAGGCTACGTGTCTATTATACCATATATTGTGTTTTTGTCAAGGGTTTTTTTCAATATCTTGTATTTTTTTGCATTTTTGACCCTATTTGCAGTTAGAGAAAAAACAGAAAGTCCGAAAAAGCAAGACGCCGTGCTACATTTTCGGTTTTTGTCAAAAAATAGGGATTTTCAATTTAATTTTACTGCCATTGTTATTATCGGTAATTGACTTTCAAAAGTATTTTTGGTATAATATAAAAGTAGCAAAAAGACGTTAAATATACAAGGGAGACAATTATGAGAAAGACAAAAATTGTATGTACTATAGGTCCTGCGAGTATGAGCGAGGAGATGATGCAGCGTTTAGTGGAAGTTGGAATGAACGTGGCGCGTCTCAACTTTTCGCACGGCACGCACGAATATCATCACGACGTTATAGAGAAACTAAAAAAGATAAGAAATGAAATGGGAAAACCCCTTGCTATACTCCTTGACACGAAAGGTCCTGAAATAAGAACCGGACTTCTTGGCGAAAAGAAAGTTACCCTTTGCGACAAAAATGAATTTATACTCACAACAGAAGAAACAGAAGGCGACGAAAACAAAGTTTCAATATCGTATAAAGACCTTCCCTCACAGGTAAAAGAGGGCAACAGAATTCTGCTTGACGACGGTGCTATCGTGTTGAAAGTCAAGTCCACAAGCGAGACTGATATTGTCTGCGAGGTCGTACACGGCGGTGTACTCGGAGAGCGCAAGGGCGTGAACGTTCCTTACGTAAAACTTTCTATGCCTTACCTCAGCGAGCAAGACAAGAACGACTTGCTTTTCGGAATTGAAAACGACGTGGATTTTATAGCGGCTTCATTCGTACGTTCAAAAGAGGACGTTATTGCGCTCCGCAAGTTCCTTGACTTCAACGGCGGACACTCTATACGCATTATCTCGAAGATTGAAAACTCAGACGGTATAGACAACTTTGACGACATACTCCGTGAGTCAGACGGAATAATGGTTGCGCGCGGAGATATGGGCGTTGAGATAGAGTTTGAACGTTTGCCCGGTCTTCAGAAGAGATTTATAAAGAAGTGTTATCAGTCCGGTAAGATGGTTATTACAGCGACACAGATGCTTGAATCAATGATAAGCCACCCGACACCGACAAGAGCGGAGATAACCGACGTAGCGAATGCGGTATTCGACGGTACTTCCGCCGTTATGCTTTCGGGCGAGACGGCAATGGGACAGTACCCCGTACACGCAGTAAAGGCTATGGCAAAAATCGTCGAGCAGGCGGAAAAGGACGCATTCGAGACGAAGGCATACAAGGATATGCGATACGAAATCGACCACTGCGACACGACAAACGCGGTGTGTGACGCTGCCTGCATTACGGCGCACGACCTCAACGCGAAGGCTATTATCGCAGTATCGAAGTACGGACAGACCGCGCGCCGTATGTCAAAATTCCGTCCCTACGAGGCGGTTGTTGCGGCTACACCCGTCGAAAAGACTTTCCACCAACTTTCGCTTTCTTGGGGTATTTATCCCGTACTTGCAAGATACCAGAGTTCTTCTGACGAACTTTTCCTTCACGCGATAGATTGCGCAAAGCAGATAGATGTTGTAAAAGACGGCGACATCGTAGTTATCGCCGCAGGCTTCCCGCTTGACACCCCCGGCAGCACGAATACAATTCGTGTTGAGGTTGTCGGAAGTCATTTGCATAGATAAACAAAAAATGCTTTCTCGGTTGAGAAAGCATTTTTTATTTAATCGTTTTCTGAATATTTTCTACACAGAAGTCCGCATATAGCAAGCGTTATCGGGAACAGGATAGCGAATGAAAGCCCGATATTGAGGTTTTCACCGAATGCGCCTGCTACCATTCCGACAAGGGTAGGTCCTGACGAGCATCCGAGGTCACCTGCAAGTGCAAGGTATGCAAACATTGCAGTACCTCCCTTCGGCATACGCTCTGCGGCGATACTGTAAACTCCCGGCCACATTATTCCTACGGAAAATCCGCATATCGCGCATCCGACAAGCGAAAGCGCAGGTATGGGGGAAAATGCGGTCAATATATACGAAGCGACACAAAGGATACTGCTACCGATAATAAACGGCAAGAGTTTCACTTTTTCGTTGAATCTTGAATAGAACACACGGGAGATACCCATAAGCACGGCAAATAGGCACGGCCCTGCGAGGTCGCCCACTATTTTGCTTACGCCGAGGCCTTCCTCTGCAAATTTCGACGCCCATTGGCTCATTGAAAGTTCAGACGCGCCTGCGGCAAGCATCATTACTATGAAAATCCAGAAAAGTTTGCTTGAAAAGAGTTTTCTTATAGGTAGTGCACCACCCTCGGGGGCAAGCGTAGTAACGGGCACTGCGGCGAAATAAAACGCGTTCAAAAACGGCAATACTGCCCAAAGACAAGCCGCTATACGCCAATACTCCTCACCGAAGAAGTAAAGAAACGCGGTGGTAAGAAGCACGACCGCAACAGAGCCCCAACAGTAAAACGAGTGAAGGAAACTCATTACGGCGGATTTGTTTTCGGTAGGACACGCTTCCACTATAGGACTGACGAGTACTTCTATAAGTCCGCCGCCGACGGCGTAGAACACTACCGCGAGCAAAAGACCTGCGTAAGCATTCGGGAGCAACGTCGGGAATACCGCCATACCGACAAGACCGATAGCGCAGGATATATGCGCGAAAACCACACAATTCTGCTCTCCGAGTTTTGACGCGAACTGTGACGCGAGAAAATCCACCGTCAATTGTACACAAAAGTTTACAGTTATGAGCAAGGTTATCTTTTCTATATCAATTTCAAATTCGCTCTGAAAGATAAGAAACAAAAGAGGGGCGAGGTTGTTTACTACCGCTTGGGTTATATAGCCTATATAAGCGGCGTAGATGGTATGTTTGAAACTCAATTTTGTCATTTTACTTATACGCTTACAATTCCAAAAGCAGTAAGGATAGAATATACGAGAATGAGGACTATGCACACAGGCGCGACGTACTTGATGATAACCGAGAAAAGTGACTTTCTCTTGAAAGTTCCGTTTATCTCCACTTCGTCGATAAGTGTCTGAGGCTTTATTACGTAGCCGACAAATATGCAAGTGATGAACGCACATATAGGCATGAGTACACTGTTTGAAATAAAGTCAAAGAACGTGAGGAAGTCCATTCCGATGATGGTTATATCAGACCATGCGCCGTTTCCGAGTGAGGAAGGCACACCGAGAAGAATAGATATACCTATAACAATAAGGCATGCGGGGATTCTCTCGATATGGAATTTGTCTTTTAATATAGATACTATTGCTTCCATAAGGGAAATTGAAGACGTGAGAGCCGCAAAAAGCACCAACAAGAAGAATACAGCGCCGATTACGTGACCGCCCCACATACTGTCAAACACCTTTGGAAGTGTGATGAACATAAGTCCGGGGCCTGCTGTAAGTTGGCTTTCGTCACCGCCAAGGAAAGAAAATACAGGGGGGATAATCATAAGACCTGCAAAGAATGCGATACCTGTATCGAAAATTTCTATGTTTCGTACAGACGTGTCAATACTTACGTCCTTTTTCATATATGAGCCGTAGGTTATCATAATACCCATTGCAAGTGACATAGAGTAGAAAAGTTGTCCCATTGCAGAAAGCACGGTGTTTGCGGAGAATTTGGAGAAATCGGGCTTAAGGTAGTATACAACACCTTCCATAGCACCGGGGAGAAACATAGCGTAGATAGCAATAAAGAGTGTCATGACGACGAGCACAGGCATCATTATTTTGCTCATTTTTTCAATGCCGCGATCAACGCCAAACAAAACTACAACTGCAGTAGCGCTGAGGAATATAGCAAACCACAAAAGCGGCTCAGACGTAGCGCCGATAAAACCGCCGAAGAATCCATCACCTGCCGCATCTGCGCCCTTGCCGGATACAAAGGTGATAAGATATTTAAGCACCCAACCACCGATAACAGAATAGTAAGGAAGTATTATGATAGGAATTATCGCGCATAAATATCCGAGAAATGTATATTTTTTATTCAAAGCAGAGAAAGCGCCTATCGCACTGAGCCCTGTCTTTCTACCAAGTGATATCTCCGCAGTCATAAGCGCAAAGCCAAACGTAAGCGCAAGCACGAGATATACGAGAAGGAAAATACCGCCACCGCATTTAGCAGCGAGATATGGGAAACGCCATATATTCCCAAGTCCGACAGCAGAGCCTGCCGCTGCCAAAACAAAACCTAATTTACCTGTAAAATTGCCTCTTTTTTCTGACATAAAAATTACTCCGATACCTTTTTGAAATTATACTGTTACCCATTTTATCATATTTTATGCCATAATTCAACCTTTTTGGCAATTCTTTTCAGCAAATAACAATTTATTTTGAAAAAAATTCAAATATTTTTAAATTAGGTATTCCATTTTTCAAAAAAGTGTGATATAATATACGGGTATGTTGGGATGCTCATTGAACGTTTTCAAACGTTGTGAGTTATCCTAAGTTAAAAAATAAATATGTACAGTTGCATCGTGCAAAGGTATTTCGCTTCAGCGAATATACCCTCACCCTTCGCCTGACAAGTAAACTTGTCGATCTTCGGGTGGGGTATGCGAAGTGGATTCAATGAGTTTCACTCATTGAGCCACATCTTACCGGACTGCATAAATAT
>JAZOLR010000253.1:0-13397 GCA_045653255.1 Eubacteriales bacterium
GTTGAAAAAACGCAAATTTTGTGATACAATGAAAGAAAAAGGAGTAACTATATGAGCAAAAAGATTTGTTGCGTTTTAGTGTTTTTGTTAATATTTGCGTTTTGCCTTGGCGGTTGCTCTAAGTGGCGTGCACCAAAGGACGGCGTATGGCATTGCGCAGACCTCGGAATATCTATCAATTTTTCCTATATTTACGAAAATCGTAGTCCAAGCGGGGCGAAACTCTATGAAAATGGAGAATATACGGATATATTATGCCTTCTTGACTATGGTACGGGAATATTTTTGACCTCAAAAGATCAACAAACAACTTATCTCAGCGGTGTGTATTATTTTAAGAATGATACCTTGACGGTTACAAATTACGACGGTACAATTTATACCTTCGTAAAAACCGACGCACAAAATACAGGTAAGTAAAAAAATCAACAATGATATAAGAAAGAGAGAAAATTATGACAAGCAAAGAATGGTTCAAAAACGCAGGTTTTGGAATGATGATACATTGGGGACTTTATTCTATTCTCGGCGGAGAATGGAAAGGCAAGAGAATACCCGAAATAGGTGAATGGATAATGTCCAAATATCAGATTCCGAACAAAGAATACGAAAAACTTGCCGAAGTTTTCAACCCCATATATTTTGACGCAGACGAATGGGTTTGCGCCGCAAAAAATGCAGGAATGAAATACATAGTCGTTACTGCGAAGCACCACGACGGATTTGCGCTTTTCCACTCCGAGTGCGACAAGTATAATAGCGTTGACGCTACCCCATTCGGCAGAGATATAATAAAAGAACTTTCCGACGCATGTGCGCGCCACGGTATGAAATTCGGTCTTTACTATTCGCAGGTGATAGATTGGCACGAGCAACACGGCGGCGGTTACGATATGAGATTTTACCACACAAACAGCGGTATGAGTTGGGATAATGACTGGGATTTCCCCGACAGAAGCGCAAAAGACTATCGCATCTGCTTTGAAAAAAAGATAAAACCGCAACTTAAAGAGATACTTACAAAGTACGGCGAATTGTGCCTTATCTGGTTTGACACCCCCCTTGACATTCCCGAAGATTGTTCAGAAGAACTTTTCAGAATGGTCAAAAAGTATCAGCCGAATTGCCTTGTAAATTCAAGAATAGGAAACGGAAAGGGAGACTATCGCTCTTGCGGAGACAATCAGTTGCCGAATGAATATTCCGAAGACCTTGTCGAATCCCCCATTACTCTCAATCGCACTTGGGGATATAAATCCTTCGATAACGATTGGAAATCCCCCGAAAAAGTGAGAGAAATACTTGAAAAATGCAGAGTATGCGGTGCAAATATGCTCCTCAACATAGGCCCTGACCACCTTGGTCGCTTGCCTGCGCCTGCCCTTGAGGTATTACGCGCATTAAAAAATTAACTTTGCATTTTTGATTGATAAGTGACATTATTTGAGCGTTTTTTACAATTATTCGTGTTGAAAAAAAGACGTCGGTATGGTATAATTCAGTATAGCGGAGTATGAATTAAATTCTTCGCTTATTATAATGAATTTTTATACGGGAAAGCGAGAATTTTCAATATGACAAGAGAAGAAAAAATAAGTTTAATTAAAGAGAGAATAGCGAGTTTTACCGATGAAGATTTCGGTGAGTTGCTTCCCTGCCCGAAAGCAGAGAAGAAACCGAAGTATATCCCCCCGAAAGACGTGCACCCGAGACTTTGCTTTACCGCAAAAAGAATTGAAGAAATAAAAAGAAACCTCACGTGCGAGGAAAATAAATACGCATACGATAGATACATAGAACTTTCTGAAACCGAGTGTGACGGTGTTGTCAGAGATTTCACCGACTCAAACGGAATAAGCCATATGCGTATAGTAGACGCCAATATATTGACTATCCTTAACGCAAAGGCGTTCAGATACGCTCTTACAGGCGATGAAGTATTCGGTTACGAGGCAATTGCAGGCGTTTTGTCATATCTGAAAACCTATGACTTGTCGCAGATACCTGCAGGTATGGCACACTATACCTCAATGAGAATAATGGAAAAAGTTGCGTGGATATACGACTGGTGTTACGACCTTCTCCGTGCAGAAGACAAGCACCGTATCGCTTGCGCAGGTACGTCGAAAATTTGTAAGTATATGGAATACCCCGACTTCCCTCCGAGGGGCGGCGGAGTTATGGTAGGTCACATGTCGGGAACTATCTTCCTTGGCGCTTGGTCTTCTATGGGTATCGCTATCTATGACGAACACCCCGAATATTACGACCTTATAGCAAACATCATTCACGATCAGCTCGTGCCCTCACAGAACTTCATGAAAAGCTCAGGTGAGCATCCGCAGGGAAGTGCGTACGGTACTGAAAGAATAAATATGCTTCTTTACGGAGATATGATATTCTCTGCAATGTACGATAACGAAGTTCACCTTTTCGACAAAGAAAATTTTGAACAGGCGTGTCTTACTTTCCTTCACATGATTCGTCCCGACGGAGAACTGCTCAGAATAGGCGACGAATTCAACGAGGGCACGCGCTACGCAGGACTTATAAAAACGGCATTCTTCGGCGCATATCTCTACAAAAACCCGATACTCAAAGGCTTTGCAAGAGCGGAACTCAACGATTTCTCGACCTTCTTCCCCTTGACAATGACGCCTATTACGTTCCTCATCTTCAATAGACCCGAACTTGAATGTGCTCCGCTTTCCGACCTTCCTCTTGTGAAGTATAACGGCTCGCCTATGGGCTCGATGTACGCGCGTACCTCTTGGACGGACAAAAATGCGGTAATGACCTATATGAAGATAGGTGAAAGCTATTCAGGCAACCACGAGCACCGCGATGCAGGTCATTTCCAGATATACCACAAGGGCATTCTCCTTTCCGATTCGGGACTTTACGGACTTTACGGAAACGAGATAGACCGCCACTACAACAAGCAGACAATAGCGCACAACAGCATCCTCGTATACAACCCGAACCGCACCGACACGAAAAAATGGGTATACTCGGGCGGACAGAGAATAGACAACCTTTACAGTGAAGAGGCAATGGATTGCTTTGACTGGCAAAAAAAGCCGAGCTTCGGTATAGGCAAGGTGCTCTATCACGGAAGCAAGATAGAAAACGGCACTCTCAAGTATACCTTGCTCTGCGGAGATATAACGAAAGCATACGATGAAGACACAGTAAGCGAAGTAAAGAGATATATGTTCTCTCTTAACACAGAGAGAGGCGACCATCCGCTTGCATTCTTCATGTTTGACAGAATTACGTCAGTTGACGAGTCCTATGAGAAGAAGATACTCTTCCACATGCAGACTCTTCCTATGGTAATAGACCTCGAAAACGGAAAGCAGTGCGCAATGGTTACAAATCTCTCGAGCCGTCTCTATATTCAACCTATCGGCTCTGATGTAAACTTTGAAATAATCGGTGGCGAAAACAACGAATTCAACGTCAAGGGCGTAAACTACGAGCGCTCCAGAATGAGAGAAACAGGATTGCCCTTTACCTTTATGTTCAACGTTGAAGACGGTTGGGGAAGAATTGAAATGACCCCCAAAAATCCCGCAAAAACCGACTGCGTGCTCAGCGTTATGTATATCGCTCCCGACCTTGACTACGCGCCGAGACTTGTGTTCGGTGACAGTAACGTTATGCCTTTCCACGAAGCAATAGAGATAAAGGCAGAAGGTGTCCTCGGCGCATCTCTTCTCGGCAACGTAGCAATATTCCCCGAAAACGGCAACGGCTTTGACAGTAAAGTTAAGTTTACAATTCCCGAAAAAGCAAAGGCTAAAAAGTGCTATATTATAGGACTTTCCGGCGGCGAATGGAAACTCTCCGACGGAAGAACAGTAACCGTTTCGAAAGAAGAAGGCATCGCCGAATTTGAAGTAAAAGAAAACGAAATCGAACTTATAAAACTTTGATAATTTCAAGGAGTAATAAATGGCAAGATACGCGAAGATATGTCCTCTTTCATTTGCGCCTTTGCAAAAAGACGGATTGGAATTCGATCCCGAACGCTATAAGAAAAAGATTATAGAATACCTTACGCGCAATATAGAGAGAACAGTAGACGAAAAACCTGACCTTGTTATACTTCCCGAAGCGTCAAATCGCCCCGTAGGTCTTTCAATTGCTGAGAGAAATACGTATTACGCAGCATCAGCCGCTGATATTGAAGACGTCATTTCCTCTCTTGCAAAAAAGCATAATACAAATATCGCATTTGCTTGTATCCGTGAGGAAAAGAATCCCGAAGACAAGGAATTTCCGCTTCGCAATTCGGTTATTTACTATGACAGAAAGGGCGACGTTGCAGGTATTTACGATAAATGTTTCCTCGTTCCCACAGAGCATACGGTAACGAGAATAGGCTTTGGCAAGATTCCCGACAAACTTATTGAACTTGACTTTGGAAACGTCGCTACCGCTATATGCTTTGATATGCATGATATGGCGTTGATGGAAAGATACGCCTCCCTTTCCCCTCACCTCATTTCCTTCTCGTCAAACTTCCGCGCGACCGTGTGGGCAGACGTATGGGCGAAGCGTTGCAACGCCTATTTTGCCGCAGCACTCGGAATTGAACTTCACCGCGGAGGAAGAATCATCAATCCCTTTGGCGAGGTTCTTTCAATGACGGACAGTAAGCGCTACGCAGTAGCGAAACTCAATTTTGACTTCCGCGTTATTCACGAAGACGATAATCAAGATTGGCGCACGAACAAACTTGCAGATGCCGAAGCGAAATACGGTATGGACTTCAACTACTCTCAGTCGGGCAGAGGAATAGGTCTTTCACTTATACAGTCTGATATTCCCGACAAGACGGTAGACGACGTGATAAAAGAATTTGGAATAATAGAAACCGACGAATATTTCGGTGAAGTGAGAGAACTCCGCCGCAAATATTTTGAGTCGCTTGGAAAGTGAGGGTGAAAAATGGCAAAATATAAAAAGATAAGCGCCCTTTCATTCGAGCATTATTCCTATGACGGAGAATATAACAGAGAATACTGCAAAAACGCGATAATGGACTATCTCAGGCTTCAACTTGACCGCGTGCTTCCCGAAAAACCCGACCTTATCATTTTTCCCGAATATTGTAATCGCTGTGACAAATGGACGCCTGAAGAACGCTACGACTTCTATATGAACTGCTCGCAGGATTTTGAGGAAATGGTGTCAAAAACGGCAAAGGAAAACAAGGTCAATATCGCATTTTCCGCTATGCGCGTTCACGATAGAAACGCAGAATACCCCTTCCGCAACTCTATTACGTACTATGACAGAGACGGAAAGGTGGCAGGAATTTACGATAAATGCTTCCTTGTGCCCGACGAGCACAGAATTCATAAGGTTGGCTTTGGCGAATATCCCGACAAACTTATTGAACTTGATATAGGAAAGATAGCCTCCGCTATCTGCTTTGACCTCAATGATAATGAACTGCTAAAAATATACGAGCAACTTCGCCCCGACCTTGTAGTCTTTTCATCATATTTCAAGGGGATAGCACTGGCTGAAAGTTGGGCTGCAAGATGCGGCGCATACTTCGCCGCCTCAATTGTTTTGCACGATGCAGGCAGAATTCTCAATCCCTTTGGAACGCCCGTTGCGCTTGAAGATAACAAATTCCACGCGACAACGACCGTAAACTTCGACTACACGTTAGTGCACAACGATGATAATCAGGATTGGCGCACTTACAAATTCGATGCCGCGAAGAAAAAATACGGTCAAGGCTTCAATTGGATAAATTCAAACGGCGGCGGTCTGTCTCTTATACAGTGCGATATGCAAGACAAGACGATAGACGATATAACGGGCGAGTTTGAAATAGTGCGTTTGGAGAACTATTTTCCTTTGACGGAAAGACTTCGCCGTGAATATTACGAAAAAATAGGCTTTGACTTTAAACTTTAAACCTGAATAAACGAAAAACAACCGCAATGCCGAAAAACGGCATTACGGTTGTTTTTTTTGTCAAAATGCACACGAAAGTTTACGTTTCTTTTGTTGCTTTGAGCATATAGGCAATGAAACCTTCAATTTCGTTGTAGGTCTGCTCTCCCTTTTTCGTGTTTGTAATTCTTTTAATTATCTTGTCACCCTCGAAAAGAGAAACGAAGAAACTGTGCAATTCGCAAAGGGGAAGTGCGTTGCGTTTGTATATTTTCACAATTGAAGCGCATGCGTGAGTGAACATATCAAAGTAGAGGAAGTTTCTGTCGTTGTAGGGGTAATACATATAATTTGACTTGAGCGTGTGATATATATCGCGAGTGTATTCTTTGTCCGTCAGTAATTCGAAAAGCAGAGGAAGGTCTTCCTTTTTACCGAGTTTGCCGAGCAGACAAACCGCAACAACACTTCTGAATTGATTTGAACGGCGATTGTCGGCGAAGTAGTAGCAGTCACGATTTTCTATTATCTCACGCAAAACGTTATGCGCGCGCTCGTCGCGTATTATGCCGAGTGCAATAGCGCAGTTGTATTTAAAATCCTTGTCGTCGGTTTTCTCCATTTCGCTATACAGACGGTCACTCAATTCCTTTTTGTTATCGCTCAAAAATACCGACCATATAGCAACTCCCGGTGTGTTTGTCTTCAATAGATGAAAACTCTTTTCAATATCAAACTCGACAGGAGCGTAAATGTTATCCCATTCGGAAAGTCCCTCGTATTTTTTGTCGGGAGTTTTTCCGAGTGTCTTCATTTTGTTGAGATACTGCCCATAGTTGCCGTCGAATCCGAATACTCTGTCTTCATATCCTGCAAAGCAACCGAGTTCTTGCACGCGTGCAACGTACTTTTCATAGTCTATAGAAAGGAAGTCTACGTTGTCTTTGATAGCCATAGCGCAAGCAACACCTACGCATTCTCCCATTCTGAACATATCTCTGTTCATTCTTACCGCACTTTGTGAATAAGTGTCGCAGGAAAGGCATCGCCCTGCCGTTACAAGTCCCGAAATTCCTTTAGGCACAATACACCCCATAGGGACTGCAATACGCGCCGTCACGGTCGCAAGATTGGCAACAACCCACCAATCTTGGAAAAGTTCCTCGTCAAGTGCGCGGTCATATCCGTGCCTGTCAAGGTCAGAATAAGCATAGAAAAGTGTCTTTTCGGGGATTTTGCGGAGAATTATATCCGAGTATCTCACACAGTCCTCGCCCTCAAAGGTCAACCCCTCGCGAACTCCCGTATGTAAACCAAGGTTTACAAATTCGCCCTCGTCAATCAATCTTGCCGAATTCGCGTGGGCGAAAATGGTTTTGTCGGAAAAGTCCTTTTTGTCGTATTGGTCTATATTTCCGCTGTCGTCATTGTTAGAACGCAGGGATTTGTGACCGTCAGGCATATTGAGCACGTACTGCGTGCGTACTGTAAAGGGTACTGTTATATTGTCTATCGGCCTTCCGTATTGTGCTTTTACGTTTGTCATTCTCAAAATATGACCGTCGCTTGTCGCGTCAATCACTATTTTTGCGCGTATGTTTATCTTGCGCTCGCCATTCCACATCTGAAGACCGACCACGCGATTTCCGTCAAAATACACGCCTATCGCACTGTGACGGCAGAAAATCCTCACGCCGCTTTCCGTCAGCCTTTCCATTACGTGAATCTGCTTTTGCTCCCAATGCGCCCCGCGCGCAAGAAAAACCTTGTCGCTCATACATCTCTCGTGCTCTCGCTCGTGCGCGCCGCCGCGTGAGCCGTGGTAGTATCCCGTCACGTTTCCGCAGATATGCATACCGCCGATATTAGCACCGATTTCGCAAAGTATCACGTCTATGCCCTCACGCGCCGCCGAGTCCGCCGCCTATACACCTGCGCCGCCCGCACCGACACACAAAACGTCACAAGAAAGTTCAAATATGGGCAAAACTTCGCTTTTTTCTATTTTCTTATCTATAAGAGAATAAAGTGTCATGCGTTATCCCCCTCTGCGTAAAAATATCCTGCCTCAAATGCTTCTATCGGATTTTCGTAGAATGCATCGCAATATTCTTTGTCGCTTTTTTTCGAGAACATAGGCGACATATACACTATTTTTGCATTTGTGTCAAGTGTGCGCCATTTGTTATATACCGCTACCTTTATCGTATTTTCGTCATACTCTCCGACGGGAATATGAAGCGCGTATCTGTCTTCGTAAAATGCCTTTTCCGTGTAAGAAAAAGGAAACGTCTCGGAGAGAATCTTTCTGTCTTTTTCGTATTCCTTTGTAAAAAATAAAGTAGTGAAATGCGCGTCGCCTTCCGCTCTTGTGTCGAGAATGCTTTCGGCATATATGCGGGATAACCCCTCGTTTGTCTGCACCGTCGCACAGTAAAATTCGTCTTCTTTTTCTATACTTATCACTCGGCATTTCAAAAGAATATCCGACGGATTTTCAAGAAGGAATTTGCAGAAACCGCACTCAAAAGCATTGGCGTTTTGCATACCGCAAGAAAATAGAGAAAGTTCGGAAAAAATCTCGAAAAGCCGCTTGCCTGCGCTTGTTTTTGGCAAATATTCCTTGTATTCAAAACTTGAAAGAGGTAAGTAAAATGAAGTGTCGCAAATCTGGTTTTCCTCGC
This sequence comes from Eubacteriales bacterium, assembly GCA_045653255.1. Taxonomy (GTDB): domain Bacteria; phylum Bacillota; class Clostridia; order Oscillospirales; family CAG-272; genus UBA1740. The sequence continues at coordinate 8,604 of JAZOLR010000253.1, forward strand.
AGATTATGCAGTTTTTGCGAGAAAGCGAAAAACCGACAGAGAAATAACCCGACCCCAGAATAAGCGTGTCGTATATATGCCCTTTTTCCATAAAACCTCCCGAAAAAATTGTAAAACAAATGGTTTTTATGTTGACATTATAACTCATTTGTGGTTTAATTGTATTGTAAAAAACAAACGCGTTTATGTAAAAATCAAAGAAAGTGTAAAATGAAAGTGGAAAAAACGAAAATAACGCAAACAAGTCCTCGCTTGTATTCGGCATCGGATTTTAAATATACCTTGAAAGATAGAAAAACCGTAAGAATAGACAGCGAAAAAACTCAGTACGTTTACAGATTCGTCTGCTTTACGAAAGGCAGACTTGAAGTGTGTATAGGCGACGAGAAAATCCCGTGTTGCGCGGGCGACATTCTCTATCTCACCCCGGGAGAAAAATACCGTCTCATTCCGCAGGGTTACGATTTCTCGCTTTATAATATATTTTTTGACTTTTTTGAATACGAGGGCGAAAGATACGATTTAGATGCCACTTGTATTTTTACACCGAATTATAACCCCGACCTTTGCTCACGCTCTCTTGATTTTGAAGATGCCGCCGTTTTCAACAAAGGCAGAGTATTCAAAGACGCAGACTGCCGAAGAATATTCGAGACGGTGTTGACTTCAGACCGCACAGACCCGAATTATGACTTTTATGCGAAAATCGCTATCCTTTCCGCAATATCGCAAATATTGCAGAGCGAAAGACAAAGAAAGCAAAAAGCCGACGGAGTAGACGCAATTCTTACTTATATAAACCTTAACCCCGAAAAAGACCTCTCCGCCACCGCGCTTTCCGCTATGTTTTCATATCATAAGAATCATATAAACCACTTGATAAAAACGGCAACGGGCGCAACTCTTACAGAGTATGTACGTCGCGTGAAAATAATCCATGCGAAAACTCTGCTTTCGGAAGGCGAAATGCACCCGACGGAAGTTGCCGCCGCCCTCGGCTATTATGATTATAGCCATTTTTATAAAGCATTCAAAGACGAAACGAAAAAAACACCCACCTCATACGCAAAGAAAACAAAATAAAAAAACGGCATTTCTCAAAACCGAGAAATGCCGTTTTGTAATTAAAGCACGTTTATAACCATCAACGCAATAAAAGCGAGAAAAACACCGAAAATGCACTTTGCGTTTGGCTTTTCACCGAAAAACATAGCCGACATAGCAATAGAGCCGATAAGCGACAATCCTTGGCAAAGAGGGTAGAGAGTTACAGAAGAGAGATACCCTGCCGCAAGCGTTTTCGTGTATGACGAGAAGAAAAGGCATATAGCCATAATGAGAATGTATATAACCATTCGCGAAGAAAATTCCACACGGCTTTTTTCACCTTTCGCCCGTGAAATCCCCTTGCTCACCAGAAGTGAGAGGGAAAGTACTGCGAAAGAAACTATGTAAGTATAAAAATTAAAGGTCGCCGCACCGCCGTCAAACTTTGAAGTGAACATTCTCTGCGAAAAATCCGTCGCCCCGTTTGCAATACCGCAAAGTATAGGCAGTATAAACGAGGATAACTTCATTTTTCCGTTGAGAGACGCATTGTATAAACACATTATAGCGGTAGCCACGATAAGAATAACGAAACCTATCCATTGCTTCGCCGTTATTTGCTCATCGTAAAAAATTCTGCCAAGCACCATAGGGATAACAACCCCGACCATCAAGAAAACGTCAATGGTCATATAAGCATTTTTCCTTACCGCAATTATCCAGAATACGACGAAAAGGGAAGTGGATACGCCCGAAAGCAGAGCAATAGGCATAGCACCCGCAGGAAGCAAAAGTCCGCCGCCACCCATAGCCACAACCGCACCGATAATAATGCAAAACGCCATTCGTATGGAATTGACGAGAAACGCACCGTCAATACTTGACATAAGCGAGGAAGTCTTCTTTCCGCAATATCCTTTTATATTACCCGATAAAACCGAAATTAAAGCAAATAAATATCCCATAAAAACCCGCCAAAGTTTATTTACGTTTGAATTCTACCACAATCACCGCCACTTGTCAATGCACAATATTGCTACGAATATGGACAAAACAGTCGCAAAGTTGACAATAAAATGGATGTTATAAGAAATTATGGATGATTCAAAACAAGTTTTATTCTAAAATTATTCCTATTTTATTCCAATTCGCTTTTTCGCTCTCTAAAAAGTTGTTGAAAACATTTTCGAAATTAAAAATCTAAATATTGGATTTTTAGTTGAAATTTTGAGATAGATGTGGTATAATAGTAAAAACTGATTTTTTATTAAGGATGGTGCTATAAAATGGCTGTCAGTTATAAAAAGCTATGGAAACTTTTAATCGATAAGGATATGAAGAAAAAAGACCTTCGTATTGCTACGGGTATGACTACTACTGCGCTTGCTAAACTCGGCAAGAACGAACACGTAAACACCGAAATTTTAGCTAAGATTTGCAAGGTTTTAGAGTGCAATATAGAAGATATTGTCGAAGTTGTAGCCGAAAAATAAAAACTTTTATAAATATGATTGTTTTTTTGTCATATTTAATATAGTAAAATTATCATAGTTTTGCTGTTAAAAGGAGAATTTATAGTGAAAGATACTTGTTTAGCGATAGAAACACAAGATTTTAATATTTTTAATGTCCAAAACAATAAAATATTTCAAAAACCTAACGAAGATTTTGAAAATTTTGATATCAATGATAAAGAAAAATTGGATGAATACAGCATTGCTGAATATTGCAATGACCTCACCAATTTCGGACTTGAATACACTTGGAATAAAATCATTTATTACACATTGCATTTTAGCGATGATAACTCTTTTTTACACATTGACAATTTTGGTGAATTGTATGAAATAGGTTTAGCCCTAACGAATAAGCAATGCAAAAAAAGCAGTGGGCAATATTATACCCCAGAAGACGTTGCTACAGTAATGTCAACTTGGTTTGACAAATTGGAACCAGAAACTATTTGCGACGTCGCTTGTGGAACGGGCAAATTAATTTTAACTTATTTAAATTTAATCGGCAAAGAAAAGGCTCTTCAAATAATAAATGAGGGTAGGCTTTACTTATATGATTTAGATAAAACTGCTTTAAATATATGTAAAACTATTTTGATAAAAAAATATGGTAAAGCAGTATCTAAAGTTCATTTTATACACTGCGATTTCCTTGATGCCAAAATTGTATTGCCAAAAAATTGCAAAGTAATTTCTAATCCCCCATACTCTACAGTAGATACTCTTTTGCCAACTTGGGACAAAACATCTGTGGCTAATGACAGCAAAGAACTATATTCTATGTTTATGGAAAAAATCTTAAAACAAAGCAAATCTTCTGTCATTATTACACCATATAGTTTTATAGGAGGCAATAAATTTTATTCTCTGAGGCTCCTAATGAACAATTATAACGGATTTATAGTCTCTTTCGACAATGTTCCGGGCAATATTTTCTGTGGCAGAAAACACGGAATATTCAACACAAATACCAGCAACTCCGTTCGTGCAGCTATTACTGTTGTGGAAAACGATGCTAATGTAAAAGGCTTTAGGTTAACACCTCTATTGCGTTTTAGAACAGATGAAAGAGCAAAATTGTTAAATTGCACAGTGTTGAAAAGTTATATTTCTAATAAAGTTCAACTTGTAGACAAAAAACATCCTGCATATTCTAAATGTCATAAAGAATTACAAAATATTTATGATTCATGGTCAAAAATATCCAGTGATAAGACAGTTAAAAACATAACGTCCTCTGCGAAAACAAATTATGTTTTGCACGTTCCTAATACTTGTAGATATTTTACTACTGCTTCGGTGAGAAAATTAAATAGAACTGGCCTTATGACTTTATATGTTAAAGATGAAATAAACTATAAATTCTTGTACTGCCTAATAAATTCTAGTTTTGCTTATTGGTGGTGGAGAATTTTTGATGGAGGTATAACTTATCCTATAGGATTATTAAATAAAATGCCTATTTTCTCAGATATATTGTCAAACGATGATATAGCATTTTTCAACAATGTTTTTAATGAAATGGTAAACATTGAAGAAGATTGTATTACAACCAAATTGAATGCTGGTGCAAAACAAGAAAACATCAAATTCCCATCTTTGTATAGAGAAAAAATAAACGAAAGACTAGTAAAAATTTTATCTTGTAACGACGACTATAAATTATTAAACTTGTTGCATCAAAACAATATTTTTGGAGGAAAAGATAATGACTGATTTTGAAAAATTAAAGTCAATCTTTGTGAAAAATCAAAAATGCATAGTCAACTCTGATTTAGATGGATTATTATCAGGAATGCTTTTACAAGAGTTTTTAAATTGGAAAATTGTAGGATTTAGCAGTTGTGCAGGCAAACCCGATGATGAAATTTGGCTTAAAAATGATAACATAAAAATTAATGAGTGTGTATTTGTTGACTTACCTGTTGCTGTTAAAAACATTACAATTATAGACCAGCACTTTGTTGCTGTTGATAGGCAACATTTAGAACGTTACAATAATTGTGATAACAAAATAAATCCAAACATAATGAGAGAAAAATTGTTTGTTAATGACAAGGGCTATTGTGAATACACTCAAAAATACCCTTTCGGAACGGCTCACTTTATAATCGCATGTTTGGAACAGTTGAAAATTATTCCTGATGATTATAAAATTGATTTTTTCAAAAAAATTGAGAACTTTGACCTCTGCGATTTATTGTTTAGGGCTGATTGTGTAATTGGCAATACG
>JAZOLR010000254.1:0-1271 GCA_045653255.1 Eubacteriales bacterium
TATTTCTTCGCAAAAACGCAGTCTTTTTTTGCGCAAATTTTATGAAATTTTTTCAGTAATATTAGTATTGTCAAAAAAATATATTCATCATTGTGCAAGGTGCACAATCAAATGATGAAAAAATGAAAAAATTTAGCAAAATAGTTTAAAAAACTATTGAAAAATCCTTTTGTTTGGTGTATACAGTGTTTATGAGGAATAGATAATTTTATTGCTCTCAGAATTACATATAGCAAAGGAGAACCCAACCCATGGAAATTTCAACAAAAATGATTCGTAACGTCTGTCTTCTCGGTCACGGTGGAGCAGGAAAGACTTCTTTAGCAGAGGCACTCCTCTATATTTCAAAGGCAACTGACCGACTTGGAAAGGTTACTGATGGTAATACTGTTTGTGACTACGATCCCGAAGAAATTAAGAGAAAGTTCTCTATTTCTTCCGCTCTCGCTTCTATCACTTGGAGAGACGTGAAAATAAATATACTTGACACTCCCGGCTTCTTTGACTTTGAAGGAGAAGTAAAGCAGTGCGTAAGAGTTGCCGATAGCGCTATTATCGTCGTAGACGGAAAAGACGGCGTTAAGGTAGGCACAGAACTTGCTTGGGATTATGCAACAGAGGCGAAAATTCCGAAATCTTTCTTTATTAACAGATTTGACGATGATGAAGCAAGATTCTATAAAGTTTTTGAGGCGTTGAGAGAAAAGTTCGGCTTGGCACTTTGTCCCGTCCTCATTCCTTGCATTGATGAAGGAAAAGTTATAGGTTTCTTGTATCTTGTTGATATGCAGGTTTACACGTTTGACTCCGCTACAGGTGAATACGTATCTTGCCCTATTCCCGAACAGTTTGCCGAGATCGCTACTGAATACAGAAACAAACTCATTGAATCCGTTGCAATGACAAGTGAGCCTCTTATGGAAAAATTCTTCGCTGAAGAAGAACTTACAAAAGATGAAATCACAGAGGCTATGCACGACGGTATCATTCATGGTGATATAGTTCCGGTATTCTGCGGTGCCGCTACAAAAATGTGGGGTGTAAAATCTCTCGTAAATACAATAGTTGACTCTTTCCCGAGACCTACCGCAAGAGGTTGCGAACATATCATTACCGATAACGGAGATGTAGAAGAAGTAGTTATTAATAAGGATAGCCCAAATACTTCTATATTCGTATTCAAGACTATTGCCGACCCGTTCGTTGGTAAACTTTCCTTCTTTAAGGTAATGCAGGGAACTCTCAAAAAAGATGCAAGTTTGCGTAATACA
>JAZOLR010000255.1:0-8390 GCA_045653255.1 Eubacteriales bacterium
AACCGCACTCTACATATACTCGTCAAGAATAGAAAACCGTGGCCAAGATAAAGACGGAAATGCGCTCTCTTGCAAGTCGTCGGGAGTTCTTGACTTCTGTTTTGACGGCGAATACTTGTGGTATTACTGCACGGTATACGACACGACAATGTTTGACGCCGACACGGAATACGTACTGACGGACGTAAACCCGTGGCAAACGGATTCTGTCGAGGTGTGGTATTCCTTCGACGGCAAAAAACTCCTTCACGTAGACGTTGACGCGTGGGGACTGCGCCTTTTCACAGATGAAAACAGCACGTCCGTACATTTTGACGAAGTAGTCTACCGCGTGAAAAATGACAAAGAAAACGGCGTGTGGTATGCGGAAATAGGCGTGCCTGCAAAAGACGAAAAAGGAAACGCGCTAAAGTCGGGCGACACCGTATATATCGCCTTGCAGATAAACGACTTGATGACGGATTTCAAAGAAGACCCCACACGCACAGACAATCTCGCATTCAACGGCGGTCACAAGATAGGCAACTTCAAAAAAGTCGTTTTGCCGTAAACGAAAGAATTTTGCGCTTTCACTTGACAAATCGAACTATATATGCTAGAATGTATCCGTATGGCTATGACAAAGAGGAGTAATTCGTATATGACGGCATAGAGAGCAGACGGTCGGTGTAAGTCTGCGCGCGTATCGGGTGAAGGTCGCTTTCGAGCCTTCGGAAAGAAAGGAAAAACCGAGTAGACTCCGACGTTTTCTGCGTTAAAGAGTAAGAGATACGCATTTTTATGCGTAAAATCAGGTGGTACCGCGTTATACACGCCCTGTGTTTTGCAGGGCGTTTTTGTTTTTTTACAAAGATTACACTATCCGAAAGGAACATTTATAAATGAGAAAAGAACTTGAAAAAAAGTATTCTCCCCGAGACTTTGAGGAGAGAATATATCAGAACTGGTGCGACAAAAACTACTTCGCACCCGACAAAGACAAGTCAAAGCCTGCTTTCTCTGTAGTTATCCCGCCCCCGAACGTAACGGGACAACTCCACATGGGACACGCACTTGACGAAACACTTCAGGATATTATTATCCGCACAAAGCGTATGCAGGGTTACAGCACTCTGTGGGTACCCGGCACAGACCACGCAGGTATCGCTACGCAGATAAAGGTTGAGGAAAATCTCCGTGTAAACGAAGGTCTTACAAGATACGACCTCGGCAGAGAAAAATTCCTTGAACGCGTTTGGGACTGGAAAAATCAGTACGGCTCAAGAATTATCAGTCAGTTGAAAAAACTCGGTACTTCTTGCGACTGGGGACGCGAGCGTTTCACAATGGACGAAGGATGCTCAAAGGCAGTACGCGAAGTATTCGTTAACCTTTACAACAAAGGACTTATCTACCGCGGAAACCGTATAATCAACTGGTGTCCTCATTGCGTTACCGCGCTTTCTGACGCGGAAGTTGAATACAGCGAGCAGGCAGGTCACTTCTACCACATTCGCTATCCCATCAAGGGCGAAGAAGGCAAGTACGTCAACATAGCGACAACACGTCCCGAAACCCTTCTCGGCGATACTGCGGTTGCAGTAAATCCCGCGGACGAGCGTTACACCGACCTTGTAGGAAAGAAACTCATTCTCCCTCTCGTAGGCAGAGAAATCCCCGTAGTTGCAGACGACTACGTTGACCTTGAATTCGGTACGGGTTGCGTTAAGATTACTCCTGCGCACGACCCCAACGACTTCGAAGTCGGAAAACGCCACAATCTTGAAATCATTCGTGTGCTCAACGACGATGCGACAATAAACGCATACGGCGGAAAATACGAAGGTATGGACAGATACGAAGCGCGTAAAGCAATGGTTGAAGACCTTGAAAAAGAAGGCTACCTCATAAAGATAGAAGACCACTCTCACAACGTAGGTACTTGCTACCGTTGTAAGACTACGGTTGAGCCTCTTACCTCTAATCAGTGGTTTGTAAAGATGGCTCCTCTTGCAAAGCCTGCGCTTGATGCAGTCCTTGACGGCGACATCAAGTTCGAGCCTGAACGTTTCACAAAGACCTACGTTAACTGGATGGAAAACGTACATGACTGGTGTATCTCCCGTCAACTCTGGTGGGGACACCGTATTCCTGCATTCTACTGCGACACTTGCGGAGAAATGATTGTTTCCAAAGAAGACGTAAGCGTATGTCCCAAGTGCGGAAAACCTATGCGTCAGGAAGACGACGTGCTTGACACTTGGTTCTCATCTGCTCTTTGGCCGTTCTCTACTCTCGGTTGGCCCGAAAAGACGGAAGGCCTTGAGCGTTACTATCCCACAAGCGTTCTCGTAACGGGATATGACATCATCTTCTTCTGGGTTGCCAGAATGATATTCTCCGGCCTTGAAAATATGAAAGAAAAACCGTTTAGCACGGTATTCATTCACGGTCTTGTGCGCGACGCACAGGGACGCAAGATGTCGAAGTCTCTTGGCAACGGTATCGACCCTCTCGTTATAATCGAACAGTACGGCGCAGACGCGCTCCGCTTTGCTCTCGCAACGGGTAACTCCCCTGGAAACGATATGCGTTTCTCCGACGAGAAGATAGAGTCCGCGCGCAACTTTGCAAATAAACTCTGGAATGCTTCCCGTTTCGTTCTTATGAACCTTTCCGACGACGACGAGGACTGCTCACTTCCCGATATTTCTCTTCTTTCCACAGAAGACAAGTGGGTACTTTCCCGTCTCAACTCACTTGCAAAGAGCGTCGGCGATAACATCGACAAGTACGAACTCGGTGTTGCACTTTCCGAAATCTACGACTTCATCTGGGATATTTTCTGCGACTGGTATATCGAACTTTGCAAGAGCCGTTTGCAGAACAAGGGTTCAAAAGAAGCGCACACAGCGGCACACGTTCTTATATACGTGCTCACAAACCTTTTGAAACTCCTTCACCCCTATATGCCTTTCATCACAGAAGAAATCTACCAGAGTTTGCCTCACAGTGACGAAAGCATTATGATAAGCGAATTCCCGAAATATAACGAATCTCTCAACTTCCCCGAAGACGAAGCGAAGATGGAACGCATTATCACAGCGATAAAGGCTATCCGTGCTCGCCGCGCGGAAATGAATGTGCCCCCCTCAAAGAAAGCAAAGGTTTACGCAGTAACGAAGTATGCGGATATATTCGCAGATGCAGGCGTATTCTTTGAAAAACTCGCAGGCGCGTCCGAACTTATTATCACAGATGCATACGAAGATGAAAACGCGGTCAACATCATCACAGAAGCCGCTACCTTCTATATTCCTATGTCTGACGTTATCGACTTTGACAAGGAAAGAGCAAGACTTTCCGCAGAAATGACCAAAAACGATGCGGAAATCGAGCGTATAGAAAAGAAACTTTCAAACGAAAACTTCGTAGCGAAAGCACCTGCCGCAGTCATCGACGGCGAAAAGGCAAAACTTGAAAAATACAAGGCGACAAAAGAAGCGTTGCTCGCCGCAATAGCAAAACTCGGTTAATTTCCGTTTTTGCAACAATCCCCCGAAATCGTCTGCTCTGTTTCGGGGGATTTTCATATTTATATTGACATAACGAAAAAATTATTGTATAATTAAAATGGTTATTTGTATGTACATATAAACGAGGTGTTAATATGAAATATCTATTGAAGAATTATCCCGACCTAAAAGAAAAGGTCGGCAAAATGGATATAGACGAACTTTTGCTTTCGGTTATCTGCCCTAACATCAACGTAGGAAAGGACGCCCCTCCGAGAAATACTACCTCGGTTTTCGTGCACCCTACCACAACAAAAGAAGCGGTAAACGTAGCGCACGAGATAAACGACGGGCGAGAAACCCCTGCGCTTATCGTCTCCGATATGGAATACGGCGCGGGCGGCGCTATTAAAGGCGCGGTTAACTTCCCCTCTATGATGGCGGCGGCGGTAGCAGAAGACGAGCGTCTCGCATACGAAATGGGAGTTGTAGCCGCAAAAGAAGCAATTGAAGCAGGCTATCACTGGACTTTCGGTCCTTGCGTCGACATTCTTATGAATCACGATAACCCCATAGTCTCCATACGCACGGCAGGAGATAACGCGGACACGGTTATAAAATACGGAGGCGCGTATATGCGCGGTCTTCAAGATGCAGGACTTATAGCAACTCTCAAGCACTTTCCGGGTGACGGCTGCTCGCCCGATGACCAACATCTTGCTACTACTGTAAATCCGCTTTCAAAAGAAGACTGGGACAAAAGTTTCGGCAAAGTATACGCAACTCTTATTGAAGACGGCGCAATGTCGGTAATGCCCGGACACATCGCTCTCCCCTCGTACGACACACCCGACGAAAACGGACTTTATCCCCCTGCAAGCGTTTCTAAAAATCTTCTTACGGCACTTCTTCGAGAGAAACTCGGCTTTGACGGTATTATAGTTTCCGATGCCGTTAATATGGGCGGTTTCTGCGGATATAAAAACCTCTACGAAGCGTCCGCTATGTTTTTGGAAGCGGGCGGCGATTGCCTCCTCTTTATGCACGGAAACGACGAATATCTTTCAGAGATGAAAAAGCATATCAAGTCTGGACTTCTTTCGCTTGACACTCTCAAAGACAGAGCGTATAGAATGATGTGCTTTGCGCGTCACTATTTTGAATTGCTTTCCGAAAAGGGCGAAAACAAATTTGACCGTGAATACGCGATGTCGCTTTCGCGCGAAATGGTAAACAAAAGTGTACAAATTGACTACGACAGAGTAAACATTCTGCCGTATGACGTAAATAAAAAGAATATAGCGCATTTCATTCTCTCTAATGCGGGATTGAGTGAAGCAAGCACGATAGATGCATTAACGGAAGGACTTCGCGCAAGCGGCGCAACCGTTACGGAATTGTGTGACGCGGGGCCTGATGCTCTGCGCTCGGCGGCAAAGAGCGGAAAATACGACCTCATTATCGTTTCTATCGTTGCAGGTCCTTCTTGGGGACTTAATACAAGCAAACTCGCCGGTCCTATCGCGCGGAATATGATGTGCGGTTGGACACGTTTCGGCACGCCTTGCGTATTCGTCGCATACAAAAGCCCCTACTTCAAAGAGCAGTATGCCGCATCTGTTGACACACTCATTAACACCTACGGCACAACAGAAGATACAGCACAAGCCGTAATTAAGTTGATAACCGGCAATAAATAAGTTTATTTTATTTTACATATTGGAGATACATTATGAAATTTAACTCAAGAATTCTATTTTTGGTTTTGGCGACGGTTATGCTTGTTGCGCTCGTCGCTTGCGGTGGCGAGAAAGACCCGTCTGTGCCCTCTGTAACTACAACAAAAGCGCCCGACAAGACACTCCCCCCTATAACTCTTGCGACAACAACAGTACAAGGTGGCGACACACCTGCCGTAACTACGGCAGAAAAACCTGCTACCACGACAGAAGCGCCTGCGGTAACAACAGAAGCGCCTGCGGTAACGACAGAAGCGCCTGCGGTAACAACAGAAGCGCCTGCAACCACAACAGAAGCGCCTGCGGTAACAACTACGGCTACCCCCACAACAACCACAACGAAAAAAACGACTACCACAAGACGTCCTTCTTCACCCTCAACTCCCTCGTACCCCGATGATGACGATGATGAAGTTGTGACAACTACGAAGGCAACGACAACAACGCAGTCTCCTGCCGTTACAACAACCGCGCCCGTAACTCCTCCCGAAACTCCTGAATCAGACGAATTCGCAGAAAAGAAAGCAGAAATTTTGAAAAACGCTACTTGGGGCGAAGGCGGATACGGCTATGACAAGATAGCGACTATCACGGAAGACGGAATAAAGAAAATAAGCGACGCATCAAAACTTTTCATTGAAACTTGGAAAGATTACGCATATTCAAGCGTCGCACTTTCGGAACTTCAAAAAGCATACAACCGCTACGTAGTAGAGGTAGATAAAATTATCGAAGACAATCTTACCCCCGCATTGAAGTTTGAACGCGAGAAGGCTCTGATACTTGCAAGTGCAACTTGGGGCGAAGGTGGATTCCGCTATAGCGAAAAGAGCAAGGTTGACGCCGACGGACGCTCGTTGCTCGGCAAACTCGCAGAAGATTTCCACAATGAGTGGAAAGACCTCGTATACTCCGATACGGCTCTCGCTTCCTTGACAGAAGCATACGCGGCATACAAGCAGGAAGTAAACGAGATATTCTCGGAATACGAAGAACAGTGGACAAAACCCATTAAGTAATATACAAAAACGGCTTCGGAATGAAAACTTCCGAAGCCGTTTTTATTTTCAAAAATATATTCCTTTTAATTACGCGCAAAACCAAGTGCAAAATTACAGTTTCAAGTGTTTGCGGAGTTTAGTGACAAGCGTGAGCGACACACAGAGTTTTATAAGGTCGGGGAGAATAAAGGGCAAAACACATACATAAAGAACGTTGAGAAAGTCAAGAGCACCGCTTTTTGAGACGTTAAGCCACATATACCAACACGTGCCGGCGAGATAGCACAAAACCAGCCCGATAGCAAGTGAAATAAACTCAACGGTAGGCTTACGTCCAAAGACCGACACTGCAATCCAATACGAAATAGCGACAAATATAAATCCTATTATATATCCGCCCGAAACATTATGCAATATAACACCGATACCGCCCTTAAAATTTGAAAACACGGGAAGTCCGAGTGCGCCTATCATCACGTAGCAGATAATTGCAAGAGTGCCTTTTTTTCCGCCGAGAAGACCGAGAGCAGAAAATATAGCGAAAGTCTGCAAAGTTATCGGTACAACGAGCGGAAAGCATAGCCAACTGCACACAATTATAAGCGCGACGCAAATCGCTATCTGCGCCATATTCTGAATTCTTTTTCTCATCAAATATACCTTTTTTCATACCCATGAGATCTGTACAGTCTCGCGTCAGGGCGAATTTGGCAAATAAAAGTTTACATTATATACTTTCTGCGAAGCGAACAAACGCGCGTCTTCCCTCTTCTGTGCATTTGTAAACACCTGCATTTTCAAGGACTTTCGTAAACGTGACGCCTATTTCTTTTCTCAATATTTCATCAACGTTTTCGCGTGTAAATTCGTACTTATCGGCAAATGAAGCAAGCCAAGATGCGTGTTTTTCCGTGCGCTCATCGCATTCGGGTGATTTTTTCGCGATAATGAGGTCAGAAAGCACATTCATTTCCTCTTTGAGACGGGCAGGAAGCACCGCAAGTCCCATAACCTCGATAAGACCGATGTTTTCTTTCTTTATATTGTGATATTCTGCGTGGGGGTGATATACGCCGAGGGGGTGTTCTTCTGTCGTTATATTATTGCGGAGTACAAGGTCGATTTCGTAATCCTTTCCGCGTCTGCGTGCGATGGGGGTAATGGTGTTATGAGGTTCAGCGCCGGTGTACGCATATATGAACGCTTCTTCGTCGGTATATGCGCGCCATTTGTCAAGAATGCGTGAGGAAAGTTCAATAAGCGCGTCCTTGTCGCTTGAAGTAAGACGTATAACAGACATCGGCCACTTGACGATACCCGCCTTTACCTGCTCGTATCCTGCAAAGGTAAGAGGAATTTCAATCTCTGCGCGCTCCATAGCGAAAGTATATCTTCCGCCTTGCATGTGGTCGTGGGAAAGTATAGAACCGCCGACGATAGGAAGGTCTGCGTTTGAGCCGAGAAAGTAATGGGGGAAATAGGAAACGAAGTCAAGAAGTTTTACAAAGGTAGACTTATCTATCTTCATCGGTGTATGAACGCTTGAAAGCGCGATGCAGTGCTCGTTATAGTAAACGTAGGGTGAATACTGCATATACCAAGTAATTCCCGCCATAGTCAAAGGAATTTGGCGAAGATTCTGTCTTGCAGGGGAAGAAACTGTACCCGCATATCCCACGTTTTCATGGCAGAGAAGGCATTTCGGGTAGTTGCTCTGTGGCATATTTTTCGCCGCGGCAATCGCTTTCGGGTCTTTTTCGGGCTTTGAAAGGTTTATCGTTATGTCAATATCACCGTAAACACTCGGCACGCTCCATTTGAGATCGCGTTTCACGCGGTATGTGCGTATGTAGTCGGAGTCAAGACAGAGGCGGTAGAAATAATCCGTCGCTTCTTCGGGAGATTTTTCGTAAAGTGCTCTGAATTTGCCTATTACTTCACGGGGGGCGGGTGTGAGTATGCCCATAACGGAAGTATCGAAAAGGTCACGGTATACTACGCTATCGCTTTCAATAAGTCCCGCTTCTAGGGCGTAATCGTTGATATTTGAAAGAATTTCTTCAAGTGAAAGGTCGCACTCACATTCAACGTCGGTATAAGAATCCATACCGAGACGGCAAATGAGCGAATTTATAAGATATGCTCTGTCGCACTCT
>JAZOLR010000256.1:0-6828 GCA_045653255.1 Eubacteriales bacterium
CGAAGTGAAAGAAGGAGACATCGTGAGGTCTGGAGGTTGATAGGATGATATTTATTGAGTTGTTGAAATCCATATTTATAGGTATCGTGCAGGGGATTACCGAGTGGCTTCCCGTGAGTAGTACAGGTCATATGATTCTCGTCGACGAATTCGTTAATTTTAAGGCGAGCGAAGCGTTTATGGAAATGTTTATGGTTGTTATTCAATTGGGATCTATCTTGTCTGTACTCGTTTTGTATTTTCACAAACTCAATCCTTTTTCTCGCAAAAAAACAACGGCAGAAAAGAAAAACACCATAAACCTTTGGTTGAAAGTTTTAGTGGGTGTTATTCCTGCAGGCGTTATAGGTGTATTGCTTGATGATTGGTTTGATGAACATTTTTACAATTTTGTAGTTGTGGCAATAGCGCTTATTGTATACGGTATAGTTTTTATCGTTTTAGAACGATTGAAAGCGAAAAAAGGCGAAAAGCCGAGAGTTGAAACTGTTGATGACATAACGTATAAAGACGCACTTGCTATTGGTTGCGTTCAAGTGCTTTCGCTTATACCGGGAACATCTCGATCAGGCTCAACTATACTTGGCGGTATTCTTCGCCGTGTGTCTCGCGTTGCAGCATCTGAGTTTTCCTTCTTTATGGCAATTCCGATAATGCTTGGTGCATCGGGGGTTAAAGTTTTGAAGTTTGTTATAGATGCTAATACAATTACTTCAACAGAACTTTTAATTTTGTCGGTCGGTGTCATAGTTGCATTCTTTGTATCGCTTGTTTCTATAAAATTCTTGATAGATTTTGTAAAACGCCACAGTTTTGAATGCTTTGGTTGGTATAGAATAATTCTCGGTGCAATTGTTCTTTTGTATTATTTTGTAAAGTGATATTTTTAAAAATTAAACCCCCGAATAGATTTTTATGTCCATTCGGGGAATTTTTTATTTGGATGCTCTATTTATTTTATTGATGCTGTCTTGTTTTAGTTCTTCTCTAAGTTTTCTTGTCCACTCCGACCATTCGCAGTTTTTTGTGCCGTACGTAAGGTTCTCTTGATACTCAAGCGGAATCCAAGTGGAAATATCGGCTTCGTTATGTGATATGAGTGCTTCTAAGTTGTCAAGAGACTTATGCAGTTTTGCCTCTTCGGTATTCATTTCTTTCATTTCTTTAAAAAGTGCAGATAACTCTTCTTTTATATCATTAGGTAGTGGTGAAATTAGAGTATCAATTGCATTTTCTTCACATTCTTCGTTGAAATCGGTTTTTAAAAATGCAGGGATATCGCCCGTTATTGCTTCTCCAAAATCGTGAATTAAGCACATTTTTATAACTTTGTCTATATTTAGAGCAGGGTACTCATCTGCACAAAGCATCGCCATAATTGCAAGTCTCCAAGAGTGATCCGCGACAGATTCTTGTCTTCCGCTAGATGTCCAAGAGTGTCGAGTGTTACATTTTAATTTTTCAATTGCGTTTAAAAAATCAATATACTTTCTGCAATTCATTTCGTGTACCTATTTCACTTCCTTTTAAAAACTTTATAACGACGTGATATTTTATATTTCTTTAATTATAACACAAACAGTTAGATAAAACAATGCTATATTATGAGAAGATTATTTATAATTTTGGTTGATTTTTGATTTTTTGTATGGTAGAATTAAAAATATAAGAAAATCCTTGCGAGGAGAAAACGATGAAGTTAAACAATGATTGGGACGAAATTATAGGCGCAGAGTTTGAAAGCGAATATTATTTAAAATTGCGTCAATTTTTAAAAAATGAATATTCAACACAAAGAATTTATCCTGATATGTATGATATTTACAATGCGTTGAAACTCACGCCTTACGCTAACGTAAAGGCGGTTATTTTGGGACAAGACCCATATCACGGAGCAGGGCAGGCGCATGGACTTTGCTTTTCCGTGCAAAAAGGTGTTAAACTTCCGCCTTCTTTGCAGAACATATATAAAGAAATTGAAAGTGATATAGGTGTAAAAATGCCATCTCATGGTGATCTTTCGTCGTGGGCAAAACAAGGCGTATTGTTGCTCAACACGACCCTTACAGTAAGGGAAGGTCGCCCCCAAAGCCATTTGGGACAAGGCTGGGAAATATTGACCGACGTTATAATCAAAAAACTTAATGAATCACCGAATCCCATTGTATATATTTTGTGGGGCTCAAATGCAAGAAGTAAGAAAAAATATATAACGAATAAAAATCACTTTGTGCTTGAAACTGTGCATCCGAGCCCGCTTTCTGCATATAACGGATTTTTTGGATGTAAGCATTTCTCAAAGACAAATGAATTCCTTTCACAGAAAGGAATTGAACCTATAAATTGGGGAGATTTATCGTAAATGCAAAGGAGATATTAAAATGAAATTTCCGATACAGTTTTATTCTCCTACAAAAGAATATCAGACACACAAAAATACAGTCTACGCGCCGTATATTCGTCGTAACTTTGAAATAAACAAAGAACTTGAAAACGCAGAAATTGTTATTTCGGGACTTGGTTTTTATGAAGTATACATAAACGGCACAAACGTAACAAAGGGGCATATTGCGCCGTATATATCAAATCCCGATGATATAGTGTATTTTGATGTCTATGATATAAAACAACATTTAAAACAGGGCAGAAACACAATTGGTATTGTTCTTGGAAACGGTTTTCAAAATATGTGGGGAGGATTTATCTGGAATTTGGATTCTGGAAGATTTGTTTCGGCGCCCAAGTTTGCATTCCGTTTGGAATTGACTTTTACCGATAAAACACAACTGTCGATAGAATCCGATGAAAATTGTAAGTGTCATCCTTCTCCCATTTATGAAGATGACTTGCGCTACGGTGAGAGTTACGATGCTACGAAAGAAATTTTAGATTGGTGCTTGCCGTCTTTTGATGATTCTGGATGGTGCGCGGTTGTGCCTGCCGAAAATCCACTCGGTGAATATAGGATATGCGAGGCAGGTCCTATTGTCGCAACAAAAGAATTAAAGGCAGTAAAGATATGGAAAGAGGATGATGCGTATATCTATGATTTCGGTGAAAACTGTGCCGGAGTTACAAGGTTGTGCATAAACGGAAAAAAGCAACAAAAAGTCACAGTCCTTCACGGTGAAATGTTGGAAGACGGAAGATTTTCTCAAAAAAATATACTCTTTCCTCAACATACAAAAAAGTTCCCCGATTATGACCTTTCTTACACCCAGAGAGTTGTATATACTTGTAAAGGTGAAGGAAAGGAAATATATCAACCCAAATTCACGTATTTCGGCTTTCAGTATGCAAGGGTAGAGGGGATAACTGAAGAGCAAGCAACCCCCGATTTGCTTACTTACGTAGTTATGAACTCGAAACTTGAAGAAAGAGGCTCATTTGAGTGTTCTTGTGAGATTTTAAATAAACTTCAGGATATGACAAGGCGTTCAACTCTTGCAAACTTTTATCATTTTCCTACCGATTGCCCTCATAGAGAAAAGAACGGTTGGACTGCGGATGCCGCTTTGTCATCAGAGCATACACTTTTGAATCTTAATCCCGAAATATATTACCGCGAGTGGATAAGAAACGTTGCGAAGGCGATGAAAGAAGACGGAAGTCTTCCGGGTATAGTTCCGACAACAGGTTGGGGATTTGCGTGGGGAAACGGTCCTGCTTGGGATACGGTTTTGTTTACACTTCCTTACTATACGTATGTTTATCGCGGCGACAAAAAGATAATCGAAGAAAACGTTGAGTATTTTGTAAGATATATAAATTATCTTATATCAAAAAAGGATAAAGACGGACTTGTTGCTTTCGGCCTTGGAGATTGGTGTCCTACCTACGCAAGCAATGAATATTCCGCCAAGTAT
This sequence comes from Eubacteriales bacterium, assembly GCA_045653255.1. Taxonomy (GTDB): domain Bacteria; phylum Bacillota; class Clostridia; order Oscillospirales; family CAG-272; genus UBA1740. The sequence goes on from JAZOLR010000256.1 coordinate 3,867, forward strand.
AAAAGCCCATTGATATTCACAGATAGCGTTATGGCTTACGATATATGCAAAAAAGCAGCATATATGTTTGGCGAAATAGGCAGAGAAAACGAAAAGACCTTTGCCGAAGAAACCGCCGCAGAATTCAAAAATGCAATAAGGAAAAATCTTATTGACTTTGACAAAATGTTAGCGATAGGAGATACCCAGACTTCTCAAGCAATGGCAATTCACTACGGAATATTCACTCCTGAAGAAAGCGAAAAAGCCATTTTAAATCTTGTGCGCAACGTTGAAGAAATGGGAGTTTCTATGGATCTTGGTGTGCTTGGTGCGCGTTCTATTTTTCACGTGCTTACTGATTTTGGTTATGGTGATCTTGCGTATGAGTTGTGTACTAACGAAAATGGTATTTCCTATGCGAAATGGGTGAATTCAGGTCTTAGTACTTTGGCAGAAGATTTCTTCAAGAAGGATTCTTTCAATCATCATTTCTGGGGTGACATTAGTTCGTGGATGATAAAAGACATTGCTGGTATAAGAGTAAATCCCAATTTGACAAATGTAAAAGAAGTTAATATCGAACCTCATTTTATCAAGGCTTTGGATTTCGCAAGAGGAAGACATATTTCTGTGACAGGCGAGATAATTTCGGAGTGGAGAAGAGACGGAGAAAACATCGTCTTGGAAGTAACTGCCCCTGCCGATGATTTAGGAAAAATAATTCTTGAAAATGGTTATATTTTCTCTACGAGCAATTGTAATATTTCCGAAATAAAGTGCGGCAGAAATGAATATTCGATAAAAAGGTGTAATATATGATAGTCTTATATTGTATCGCAATATTGGTTTTTATAGTGCTAGTTGTTGTCTGTGCGGTATCCGCTTATTTCTTTAAATTTGCCATAGTAGGACGTCACGCGACAATCGAACAGACTTTGAAGAAATCCGAGAACAATCCTACCTATTCGCCATATTATGACAGAATAACAAGCGGAGTAGCGTGGATAAAAAGTTATCCGCATGACAGAGTTTCTATTTTAAGCCATGATGGATTGAAACTGTATGCTTCGATATTTGAGACTGAAATAAAAAGTAACAATTGTATGCTTTTGTTCCACGGTTGGTCAAGTCATCCTTTCTTTGATTTTTCTTGCATAGTCAAAGAATATGTAAATATGGGGTACAACGTTGTTCTGGTAGAGCAACGCGGACACGGCGGAAGCGAAGGGAAGTATTCTTGCTTTGGTGTAAAAGAACGATACGACGTTATCTCTTGGGCAAAGTTTATTATTGAAAGATACGGAGATGACGTTAAGATTGCACTTGACGGCATTTCAATGGGTTCTTCTACGGTAATGATGGCGGCAGGGCTTGAGGAATTGCCTCAGAATATCGTAGGGATAATTGCCGATTGTGGATTTACAAGTGCTTACGACCAGTTCGTGCACATAATGAAAAAGTGGTATAATATGCCCCCATTTCCTTTTATTTACTCGGTTGACATCATAGCGAAACTCGTTGCAGGTTTTGGATTTAAGCAGGTATCTACCGATATTGAACTAAAAAAATCATCAATACCGTTGCTTATATTACACGGTGGTGATGACGATTTCGTACCCGTGAAGTTTAGCCGACGTAATTTTGAAGCAAGCGCTGCGAAAGATAAAAAACTTATTGTCGTAGAAGGTGCAGGGCACGGAACGAGTTACATAGTCGATGAAGCAAACTGCAAAAAGGAGTTAAGTGAATTTTTAACTCGCAATTTTTCGTAAAAATAAAACTTTTGCTTTAAAACTAAAAAGGAGTGCTTCGCTTATGAAGTACTCCTTTTTCATAGGTTTATATAAAATTAAGATTTGAATGCAGCCAAAAGTGCTATTCGTTTGCTTGAATATTTGTATGCTCCTTCGTAATCGCGCAATTCTTTGCAACAGTATTCCATATCTCTGTAAATATTGAATAGGACTGTGGCGTCAACGTTCAACTCAGATTTGTTTGCTTCTATTTTTGACATTATTTCCAATGCGTTTTGATAATAAAAAGAACGCATTAACTCTTTTGCACGCAAATGCTCATACAGAGTTTTGTTGAAAAATTTATGTGTTTTATCCTCGATTATGTAGGAATACATATCGAGAAATACTGCGTCGTTTACATTTTTCAAGAAGAATTCTGAGTCAAATTCAAGTTTGGGTGATTGCACGTTTTCGGAAATTGCTCCGACAAGTGCCGCAACCGCTTCTACATCGTGAGTAGGGTAAATAGTAATTTTGCAGAAAGAAATCGCCTTTTTGACATATTCTTTGGCGCTCTCAAGGTTTCCGTTGAAAAGTGATTTCTTTGCGCATTCAATATAAGCGTGAGAAATCATAAACGCTATTTCATCGTCTGTTTCGTTTAACTCTTTTCCGTATACCGTTATGCAGCCGTGATATCGTCCTTCTGCAAATTCTTTTCTCAGTTTTTCGATTGAGTTTTTCTTTTTGTAGGGAAATATATTTTCATCTTCCGAGACGAGATATTCAATCGGTACGTCAAGGGCTTCTGATATATGTATTAGTGTCGACAGGGAAGGATTGGCTTTGCCGCTTTCTATTTGACTAAGCATGTTTCTTGTGATTGTGTTTCCTGCTAATTCTGCTTGCGTAATCCCTTTTTGAGTTCTGATATTTTTAATTTTATTTCCTATATTCATTTTTATAACCTTTTTGTATGATGAATGACTTGAAAATCAGTATGCGCCAAAATCGTAAATATCGTCTATTTCTTCTTCAGTTATATCTTGCGTCAGGCGATCAATTTTAGTGAATGCATCAGGCACGTTTCCGACAATTACAGTACTTGCAATAGGGAAGGATTGCTCGATTTTTAACTTTTCAATTTTCGCGGGGAGAAGTATATCAACTTCAAAACAAACGGTAAAATATATACTGTATAAAGTTTGATTTATGCCCAATTCCTTGAACTCATTTTCAAAATA
>JAZOLR010000257.1:0-7063 GCA_045653255.1 Eubacteriales bacterium
AGGGAGAAGTTCATATATACCGAATGCAGGAATCTTTGCAGAGAAGAGAGGATTGAGCAAGAGTTTCCAGAGGAATACGGTTGCGCCGCCCGTTATCATACCTGCGATAGCACCCGCGCGAGTCGTTCTTCTCCAGAAGAGAGAGAAGAGCATAAGAGGACCGAAAGTAGCGCCGAATCCTGCCCAAGCGAATGAAACTATAGTAAAGATAACGCTGTCTTCTTTCCAAGCAATAGCGATACCGATAAGAGCGATAAGCACGAGCACTATTCTTGAAAGCCACATAACCTGCTTGTCCGTCGCCTTTTCTTTTCTTATGATTCCCTTGAATATATTCACGGAAACGGAAGAAGAAGCGATAAGAAGGTAAGAGTCGGAAGAGGAAATAGTAGCGGCAAGAATACCCGCCATAATAAGACCTGCAACGATAAGGGGCAAATATTCAGTAGACATAACGATGAGAATGCTTTCTGCCTTTGATGCGGTGTTAAGAGCCTCGTCAATGGGAAGAAGGTGTCTGCCTATAATACCGATAAGAACTGCTGCTGCAAGCGAGATTACGCACCAAGCAGTAGCGATGATTCTCGAACGCTTGATTTCACCCGAATTGCGTATAGCCATAAAGCGCAAGAGCACCTGAGGAACACCGAAGTTACCAAGACCCCAAGCCATAGTTGAAACAATCTTCAAAAGTCCGTAAGGTGTAGCCTCACCGAATACGGGCGCACCGTTGCTTACTGCCTGAGCACCGTTTTCAACTACAGGATTTGCCAAAGAGTTGAGAGACAAGAAGCCTTCAATGCCCTTTGCATTTTCAATAACCGCACCCATACCGCCTGCGTTAACGATACCGACAACTATCATAGCGATAAGCGCGAGTATCATAACGATAGCCTGCATAAAGTCGGAAACGCTTTCTGCAAGGAATCCGCCGATAAGTGTGTATGCAACAACGAACAATGCGCCGACAATAAGTGTTGCGTGATATTCAAATCCGAACAAAGTGTTGAAGAGTTTTCCCATCGTTACAAAGCAACTTGATGCATAAACGCTGAAGAAAATAAGAATAAACAAAGCGGAAATTCCGAGAATTATCTTTCTCTTTTCTTTGAAACGGTTTGAGAAAAAGTCGGGAATAGTAATGGAGTTACCCGCAACCTGCGAATAATTACGAAGTCTCTTCGCTACTATAAGCCAGTTAACGTACGTACCGATTGCAAGACCTGCTGCGGTCCAGAATGCGTCCGCAAGTCCCAACCAGTAGGCAACGCCGGGAAGCCCCATAAGAAGCCATCCGCTCATATCGGAAGCCTCGGCGCTCATTGCCGCAACCCAAGGGCCGAGCGAGCGTCCACCGAGGAAGTAGTTTTCTGAATTTTTCTGCGCTCTCTTGTAGAAGTAAACGCCTATACCGATAACGACACTCATATAGAGCAGCATCACGATAAAAATTTCAAGGTTTTTCATATCTGTCTCCTAAAATTGTATAAATATGTACTATTTTATCATAAATATCCATTTAAGTCAAGTGAATTTTATCATATTAGCATAGTAAAATGTAAAAAAATAAGCGAGTTTCTTCATTTTTTGGCATCGTTCATTATTTTGCCGCCGCTATAGCCTCTTTTGTATATTTTGCATTTAGTGCAACTTGGTCTTCATATTTGTTAAACATTCCGACAAGTACGCCGTCGCCCTTTTTCATTGACGCAAAAGCATCGAAAAACGCCTTTCTTACAACCTCTTGACTTTCGCACTTTCTTCCCGCACCGAGAATTTTCAGTGCAACCGTAGGCGCAGAAAGTGAGCGTATTACTTCGTACATCTTCGGCACGTCGCTATCTTCAAACCTTTCTCCCGTAGGGTTTACGTCGTGCGAGCGGTCGACTTGGAAAAGATTATACACCGAAGCCATGTAATAGTCAGGGTGGAGATTGTTTTCTTCCGCGTAGACAAGCACTTCGGGGAAATGCGCGCAGATGCCGACGGGCAGATTTTTTCTTCTCATCTTGTCGAGCAACACGGGCAAAAGTTCAAGCGCACCGTTTAGATATAACTCGTCTGCAAGTTCACCGTGTATGCACAAAGCCGACGGTGAATACGTCATCATCTTGTCAAGTTCTTCGTCGAAAGTTTCGAGACTTTTTCCCGTCTGAGCAAGCCACAAAAGTCGACCGCCCGACGCTCTATACTGTGAAATGAGGTCCATTATAGGCAGACTGCCTCTGGATTGCACCGCATTTATCCCGACTTCTTCACAGTGCGAAAGCATAGAAAAAGCGCGTTCTTTTGAAAAATAATCCACCATATCCGCGTCAACTTGTGCGTTTAAGTGAGACTTTCCGACAAACGGGTTGCTTCCTACTATAAGGCGAGAAACTTCAAGGTCGCCTATCTTCATCTTAGGTAACATAATTTTTCCTCTCAAAATAAACTAAAAAATCAAAGTTTACTGTCGGCAGGGAATACAATATTGTTCTGCCGTCTTATTTCGTCTATTGCGCGCATTGTTTTTATCGTGTAGTCTTCGTATTTTTTTGTATCGAGTGTGCCGTTTATCGCATTTGCAAACGCCGCAAGTTCATATTTTATATTGTTATCGTCAGTGCGGTGAAGCGTTATCGGTGCGCTGTTTTTCTCGCAGAAATATATCACTTCGGGATTTGACACCTTGCCGATGACAAGAGACGCGTCTTCGCCTATTATAACACTTGGATTTACAGAATCCACTATCTTTGAATAACTTATCTCGGCAGAGAAGTCATCGTATGCAAATATAGCGCTTCCGCATCCTACCATTCCGTTATGCAGAATTAGCGAGCGCGACTTTATTTCTTTCGGCATACCGAAAAGCGCGATGCAAAGTTCAATAGGGTAAACGCCTATATCCATCACCGCCGCATTAGAAAGCAGAGGATTGAACGCGTTTTTTATCACTCCCGCCTTGAAACTGTCGTATCGCGATGAATACTGGCAGAATTCAAGAGAAACTTTCCGTATCTTACCAAGCATAGAAATAGCATTCTCAATTTTGAAAAACGCAGAATCGTGTACACTTCTCATCGCCTCAAGCACGACTTTTTTGTTCTTTTTCGCCGCTTCAAAAACCGCCTTCGCCTCGTGCTCATTTGAGGCAAAAGGCTTTTCGCACAAAACGTCAAGTCCGTGCGAAAGCGCGGCAATAGATTGCTCTGCGTGAAGAAAGTTAGGTGATGCAATATATACTGCGTCAATTTCACCGCAAGATAAAAATTCTTCCATATCCGTGAAAGTGTGCGTAACACCGTGCTTTTTCGCGAATGCTTGCGCCGTTTCTTCTGCGCGTGAATATATCGCGCCTATACTGCAAAAAGGCATTTCCTTTATCGCTTCCGCAACACTTTCGGAAATGAAGTTAGTACCGATAAAACCAAAACGAATGTTTCTCATTTTCTCTCCAAATACTAAAAAATAACTTTACTTACCTATTTTACCACTCTTTTCTATATATTTCAATACTTATCAAAAAAAGATACCAAAATGTGAAACTCGTAAACTAATTTATATAAACCTATTGACAAATTATATAACAAGTGATATAATAATCTCACAAAAACCAAGGAGAAAAAAGATGGCAAAAAGAGTATATTCATTGATTCTGGACGATGACGTAATAGAATGCGTGGACAGACTTGCGTATGAAAACCGCACGAATAGGTCAAATATGATAAATCAGTTACTTGCAGAGCACTTTTCTTTCGTCACCCCCGAAAAGAGAATGAGAGAAATCTTTGACAGAATGGAAGAACTATTGACGAAGAAAAATACCCTCCGCCTTGACGCGTCACCGTCAGAAAGTATGATTTCTTTGCGTTCCGCGCTCGTATATAAATACAATCCCACGGTAAAATATAGCGTAGAACTCTACAAGAACACTCTGCCGCTACTCGGTGAACTTCGCGTATCAATGAGAACGCAGAACAGTACGCTTCTTTTGTATCTTATGCAGTTTTATCGCGCGTGGGCGGCAATAGAAGCATCATACTCGCACGTAGACTGCCGCATAGAAGACGGAAAATTCTGCCGAAAACTTACATTGAAACATAGCGCGGCAAAGGAAGTAGCCGCCATAAGCAGTAATACGGTAGGTCAACTTATCACAGACTATATAACAACGCTTGACAACGCAATGAAAGCGTACTTCTACAATATCGACACCCCCGATATTGCCATTGCCGAAATGAAGAAAATATATTCTCGCTATCTTTACGATTCCGAACTTGTAATATAAGAATTTTTACGAAATATCCTTATGAGAGGAGAAAATTATGAACGCACAGAAATTAACACAAAAAAGCATAGAAGCGATACAAAACGCGCAAACCTTGACAGTAAATTCGCAGAATCAACAGATGGAACAGGCTCATCTTCTTTTTGCAATGCTTGAACAAAAAGAAGGCTTGACAACGGAAATAATGACGGCGATAGGCGTATCTGCCCCCGCACTTGAAAAAAGACTTGAAACCGAGATAGAGAGACTTCCGCACGTTAGCGGCGGCGGAGTAGAAACCGACAAAATATATATCTCCCGCGACGTTGAACAAGCCCTTGCCGAAGCGGAAAGACAAGCCGAAAAGATGAATGACGAGTACGTTTCCCTTGAACACATTCTTCTCGGTCTGGTAATAAAAGCAGACTCGCGTATTTCGTCTGTTTTGCGCGACTTTTCCGTCACAAAGGAGAAAATCTTCTCCGCACTCAAAAATATAAGAGGTAATAGCAGAGTGACAAGCGACAATCCGGAAAGCACCTACGACGTACTGAAAAAGTACGGAAAAGACTTAGTTGAACTTGCAAGAGCGCAAAAACTCGACCCCGTCATCGGCAGAGACGATGAGATAAGAAACGTAATACGCATACTCTCGCGTAAGACGAAAAACAACCCCTGCCTTATAGGTGAACCTGGTGTCGGAAAAACCGCTATAGCGGAAGGACTTGCTCTGCGAATTGTCCGCGGCGACGTCCCCGAAAATCTCAAAAACCGTTCCATCTTCTCACTTGATATGGGCGCACTCGTCGCAGGTGCGAAATTCCGAGGGGAGTTTGAAGAACGCTTGAAAGCGGTACTCAACGAAGTCAGAGCATCGGAAGGAAAAATAATCCTTTTCATAGACGAACTTCACACAATTGTCGGCGCAGGCAAGACCGACGGCGCAATGGACGCAGGCAATCTCCTGAAGCCTATGCTCGCGCGCGGTGAACTTCATTGCATCGGTGCTACGACACTCGACGAATATAGAAAATATATAGAAAAAGATGCCGCCCTTGAACGCAGATTTCAACCCGTGCTTGTCTCAGAGCCGACAGTAGAAGATACTATATCCATTCTCCGCGGACTGAAAGAACGCTACGAAGTCTATCACGGTGTGCAGATTCAAGACGCCGCACTCATCTCTGCCGCAACACTTTCAGATAGATATATTTCCGACAGATTCCTGCCCGACAAAGCAATAGACCTCGTTGACGAAGCGTGCGCGCTTATAAAAACTGAAATGAACTCTCTGCCGACGGAACTTGACGAAATCAGAAGAAAGATAATGCAGTATGAAATAGAGGAAGCCGCACTCAAAAAAGAGAAGGATAAACTCTCGCGTGAACGCCTTTCTTCGATAGTTTCTACACTTGCTAATCTCCGCGAGGAGTTTTCTTCTATGAAAGCAAAGTGGGAAAACGAAAAACAGTCAATAGAGTCCGTGCAGAAACTTCGCGCGCAAATAGAAGAAACAAACGCGAAAATAGAAAAAGCGCAGGCAAACTATGACCTCTCACTTGCCGCCGAACTCAAATACGGCACCCTCCCCGAACTCAAAAAGAAGTTAGAAGAGGCGGAAAGCGCCGCGGATAAAGCGGAAAGCGAAAACACACTCCTTCGCGACAAAGTGACCGAAGAAGAAATAGCGAAAATAGTGGCAAGATGGACGAAAATCCCCGTCGCGAAACTTATGGAAGGAGAAAGAGAAAAACTCCTTCATCTTGACGAAATACTCCACCGCCGCGTAATAGGTCAGAGCGAAGCCGTTATGCGTGTGTGCGATGCAATATTGCGTTCACGCGCAGGAATTCGCGACCCTCGCCGCCCGATAGGTTCGTTTTTGTTTTTAGGTCCTACAGGTGTAGGAAAAACCGAACTTGCAAAAGCCCTTGCCGAAGCACTTTTCGATGATGAACACAATATAGTCCGCATTGATATGAGCGAATATATGGAGAAATATTCCGTCTCCCGCCTTATCGGTGCGCCTCCCGGATACGTCGGATATGACGAAGGCGGACAACTCACCGAAGCCGTGCGCAGAAAGCCTTATTCCGTCGTGCTTTTTGACGAAGTGGAAAAAGCGCACCCAGACGTCTTCAACGTGTTATTGCAAGTGCTTGACGATGGCAGAATAACCCACAGTCAGGGAACAAGCGTTGACTTCAAGAATACGATAATCATAATGACTTCAAATCTCGGCTCGGATATTATTCTTGACGGAATAGAAGAATCAGGAGAAATAAGCGAGAGTGCAAAAGAGGGAGTTTCTGCATTACTGCGCCGCAGTTTCCGTCCCGAATTTCTCAACCGCCTTGACGATACCGTATTCTATAAACCCCTCACACGTGAGAATATAGAACTTATCGTAGACTTGCTTATCGAAGAACTTGACAGAAGACTCTCCGAAAAACGCCTCTCGGTTGAAGTAACGGAAGATGCAAAGCGCTATATAATAGACGGTGGCTATGATTCCGTATACGGTGCGCGTCCGTTAAAACGCTTCTTGCAGTCAAAGGTGGAAACCCTCATAGCGAGAAAAATCATAGGTGAGGATATATCCCCCGATACAAAAATCACAGTTGATTTAAAAGACGGAACGCTTATAGCAACCGTATAAAAAACAAAAACGCGACAAAGGGACGTGCTCTTAAGGACAGTTTTTGAAAACTAATAGAATACGTTACCTACCGACAGGAAAAGGACGAAGAGTTGTAAAAACTCCTCGTCCTCTTTAAGTCGGATCGTAGCCATGTCGTTCTGTGGGCCAAGGAG
>JAZOLR010000258.1:0-4711 GCA_045653255.1 Eubacteriales bacterium
GCGGCAACGAACTTTAGAGCCTCGTAGATCCAACCCTCGAACATAACCGCCATGCCCATATCAAATATGCCCTCGACAAGGGTCTGCTTGTTTGTGTATACGTAGAGAGCTTCCTTTACCTGCGCTGTCAAGGAGTTGTAAAGTGTGAGGTCGAGAGAATAGTATCTCGCAAGGTCAATTACGTGGTTGTGAGACTCGTTGCCCTCTTCCTTGAGTGAGCCGAAGTAAAATTCGTCGTACTTTGCGTCGTATATTTCCTGAAGTTCTGCGGTTGTCTTTGCATCAAGGGTTATATCTGCAAAGAGTGTGTACATTTCCTGCTTCTGCGCTTCGTTGAGTGAGAAGAAGTTGCTTACGTCAACTTTATTGCGCTTTACAACGTCGGCGAAGTGGTTCTGTCTTATTTCTGCCGTTGTGAGTGTCTTTCCGTAGAAACGGATTGCGTAAATATTGGTTGCGCCGTTTTCACCGAACTTGTAGTTTGTGTCGGTGGTCTTGTTCTCCTGGTCAAGATTAACGGAGAGAGTCTTGTTCTGGTCTGCTACCGAGTCGTCATAGTACACAACGTTTGAACCGTTGGCTACGTTTATACCGTTGATGAGCTTGCCGTTTACGAAGATGTCCATATCCATCGTACCCTTAGTGTCGACACCCTTGTTATCTGCGGTTGCAAACGAGGTGTAGGTAGAATCGTACGCAAACGTGAAATCGTTTATCGCATCGCCCGCAACGTCAAGGTATACGGTGTTGAAGCCTGAGGTAATCTTTCCTCTGTTGGCGTTTATTGAGACTTTAAGATTCTTATTTGCAGAGTTTATGTTGTCGATAGTGCCGCGGGGAGGGCCGAACATTGCAATGCCGCTTCCGTTCGTTCCGTTCATCCATCTCTCCAAGTCGTTCGAGTATACTATCTGTATTGAATACTTGACGTGCTCTTCGCCGCCGCTTGCAGCAGATGCCTGCGCGCCTGTGGTTACGAAGGTAGAAAGCTCGCCGAGAAGAATGCCGGATACCGCGCCGTTTGAGAAATATCCGTCGTGGAAGGATGAAGTATAAGCGAGGTTGCCGTTTGACTGTAAGTACGTTTCGGAAAGCGCACCTGTTGTTACAACGTACTGCTCAATTTCATACTTCTTGTCGGGCGTTCCGTCGCCGTTTGAGTCGATAGTGGTTTTTCCTCTATCTGCTAATTTTGAGTCCTTCGGAACTCTCAACGTGTATACGCTTGCGTTTCCAAGGTCATCTAACTTCTCATAGAGATAGTAGTCGTAGTCGCCTATGGTGGTCTTTGCCTTGTATGTATCTGCGCCTATATTAGACGTTGCGGTGTTGCTCATTTTGGTAACGATTATATCATCGTCAGCCATCGGAAGCGTACCGCCGCTCAAATGCGGGGTTCTTGTGGCGCCGCTTGCATTTTTGAAGGTGTTTACAGTGTGAACGTAGGGGGCGTAGTTTGTTGAAGTACCGTTAAATTTGTCTCCTGCGGGAGCATCCGAGTAGGATACGTATACCCATTCAACGGTTTTGTTACCGTTTTCGTCAAGAACGTAGTCGCCGTTGTCATCTGTTACGTACTTACCGTAATAGCCTTCGTACTTAACAGAGCCTTTGCCGCCTGCCGTGAGGTAGTCGCCTTCCTTCGCCGAGAAGAAGTCGGCAAGAAGGAGTGCGCCGTCCTGCACGTAGAGGGAGTTGTACTGCTCTTCGGTCGTGGTGTTTTCCTTTACAACCTTTACAGCCTCGATTGCCGCGTCAATGTCAGCCTGAGTGAACTCGCCTGCAGAAAGTCGGATTATAACCGTTTCCTTCTGTGTCTTCGTGAGGTCTGCAAAGCCTGCAACGGAGTAACCGTTGTTTATAACGGTTTCAATGAATGCGTCGTAGTATTCATTGCCTGTCTTGTTTGCTTCAACGTAAGCGTCAAAGTATGCCGCCTCTATTGCCGCTTTGTTGTCTTCGTCAAAGAGAGTGGTGATCTTAAAGTCACGCAATGCGTTGTGGATTACAGCCTTCTTTGCCTTAGGAAGCGCATCGTAGTCGAGCATATCTATCTGATAGAACTTTGCAAGGTCTGCGAAGTGGTTCTGAAGAACCTCTGCCTCGGAGAGCACGTAGTTATACACACGGATAGCATAGAAGTTCGCATCTGCGCCCTCGACGTTCTGTCCGTTGTCTTCGTTCTTTATTTCGGTTACGCGCTGAGAATATACGGAGTTAGTGTTAAGGAATGCTCCGACGGTTACCGCTGACGTATCCTTTCTATCAAAAGTGAACGTGAAGGTGTTTACGTCGTTAAGATCAGCCTCAAAGGTGGTCGTAGTATCTGTGAAATTAGAGTAATCATCTTTATACCCGCCGTTGAAATATACTTTTTTGCCGCTTTGCGAAATACCGATACGGTCGCCTACGTATGCGGTGAAGCCCGAGTCAGAACTTATCTTCTGTACTATGTACTCAATAGTGTAGCTTCCGTCGCCTGCCGCCTTTGCCGCCTTTTGTGCATTTGTAACGTTCAAAAACGTGTACATACCCATGTGCATAAAGCCGTAGTCAAAGTTGGACGCGCGTACGCACTTTGCCCACTCGCCGTTACCGATATAGTATTCGGTTACGCCCGTGACCACCGTGGTTGTGACGTAGACGGTCTCGCCGCTTTTTGTAGTTGTGCTTGTGTGAGCCTTGTTCGCTTCAATAGTTGAGTTCGGACCGTAGTTGTTCGCTTCGGTACGCATGTCCTTTACGTTTCCGCTACCTGCCTTTTTTACAGGTATGGAGCCGTCGCTATAGGGCCAGTATGAGTCCTGATACCAGTTGGTGAACTTCCACGGAGACTTCGCAGGAGTAGTACCGCCTGTTACGTAGTACGAGCCTGTAGGAGCAGCCGTGTATACGGTGAATTTGTCGTACGTTGACGAAGCCGCCGTGAAACGATCTGCCGCGTTTTTGGATTCAATATCGTAGTTTGCGCTTTTCTTTACCTCGTCTTCGGGAGTTGCCGAGAAGAAGTCGAGAATGAGAGACACGTTTTCATACTTGCCTGTCTCCTCATTGTAGCCGACGTACAGTTTGTTGTAATTGTACGGCTCGTTTGCGGGTGCTTCTTCTGCCGCTGTGAAAAGTGTGAAAGCGGGAACGCTCGTCACTACCATAAGAAGCGCGAGAATGAGTGAAAGAAGTCTTGTCTTCATAGGGTTGACCTTCCTTAAAAAATAATTTTTTTATAATATATATAATAATAACAATTATATAATTCTAACATTATTATAATATATACAACCGAGAGTGTCAAGTATAAAGGCGGAAATTCTTGACTTTGTTTACGTCTTGTGCTATGATTAAAGGCGGGACAAAAGCAAGTATCAATAACGTTTTATAAAAAAGGAAATTCAATATGAATACATTTGAAAAAATTCCGCTTTTTGAGCAGGACGCACGAGTTGTTTTTATAGGCAGCAGCACCGTTGCAAGCGGATTGTTTATAGCCAAGATTTTTGATTTTTACCGCACCTATCTCCCCGAGCGCCGCGTGAAATTCTACAATTTCGGTGTACCCGGCGAAACTGCCGGCGGTTTCTGGCGCACGAAACGGTATGAACTTTTGCTCGACTTGAACCCTACCGAAGTCGTGCTTATGTTTGGAATGAACGACATCGGGAGAGACAATTACAGGCAAGACAGAAAAAACGAGCAGAAATATATAGAAGCGGCACAAGAATGCAAAAAGTCGCATATTGAATATACGAAAAAGATAGGCGAATTCTTGCGTGAGCATAATCTTCCCATAACCTTGTGCTCTACTCAATCCTACGATGAAATTTCCGACGTAGCGGCAGAGAGCCTCTACGGTTGTCAGGATGCGGTCGCACGGTTGTTTTATGCGGACATTGAGGCTCTTTCACCGTATGGCTTGAAGGGCGCTATCAATATGTGCGAGCCGATGTTTGAACTTTTGAAAGAAGTGAAAAAACGCGGACTTCCGTCGTTTATCGGCTCTGACAGAGTCCACCCGACGAAAGTAGGTCACGATATAATGGCGCGCATAATCCTGCACTCGCAAGGCTTGATTGATAAAATTCCGACAGTTGACGATATAGAGGACGAAAGCGTTGCTTTGCCTCCATTATCCGAAGAAAACCAAAAAAGAAAAGCGGTAGAGGAACTTTGGCGCAGTCCGTCATACCTTGATTTTGCGGCGCGATGGGGTCAGGAAAATATGACCGCAGAGGAAAGATGCGCCTACTGGGCAGAGCGAATAAAGACTATGACCGAAGCCGACGGCTACAGATACACCGTCGCGAAAACCTACCCCGAAAGAAAATCCCGCGAAAAAGAATATTTCGCAGAATTGATGCGCCTGACAGACGAAATGTATAAATAATGCAAAAGGACTTCAGTATTTAAACTGAAGTCCTTTTGCTTGTGGTGTCGCCAAAATACGAAAGCCGAAGGCTCCTTCTCATAAGGATGTTTGCAAATTGAATTGTAGGGACAGGCGTCCTCGACTGTCCGTTAGAGCGAAAATTCAATTCGCAGAAAACCGTAGGTTTTCAACCTTAATTAAAAGTAAGTTTATACCTACGAAAATGTCTATTTACTAACGAAAATAAAATAAAAATTCTTTTTGTTTACGGTCTCACCAAAATACGAAAGCCTCGGCGCACGGATTTTAGGTGAGATTTTTCGTTTGCGACCGAGAGTGACGAGGTAA
>JAZOLR010000259.1:0-3558 GCA_045653255.1 Eubacteriales bacterium
CAGACTTCTCTGCGGTGCGGCTATCGGTGTTACTTCAAACGTTCTTGACAGAGCATCCGCCCTTCTCGGTGTCGGCGCAGACTTCCTCGTACTTGACTCCGCACACGGTCACAGTAAGGGTATTATGGACTGCATCTACAAGGTTAAGAATGCATTCCCTGAATGCCAACTTATCGCAGGTAACATTGCAACGGCAGACGCGGCGCGCGATCTCATACTCGCAGGCGCAGACGCAGTAAAAGTTGGTATAGGCCCCGGTTCTATCTGTACAACACGTGTTGTTGCAGGTATCGGTGTTCCTCAGATAACTGCAGTTATGAACGCATACGAGCAGGCAGAAAAGTACGGCATTCCCGTTATCGCAGACGGCGGTATCAAGTATAGCGGCGACCTTCCCAAAGCAGTTGCGGCAGGCGCGGACGTAATGATGCTCGGTTCTCTCCTTGCAGGTTGTGAGGAAAGCCCCGGAGAAAGCGAAATCTACCAAGGCAGACGTTTCAAGGTATATCGCGGTATGGGCTCTCTTGCGGCTATGGAAAAGGGTTCAAAAGACAGATACTTCCAAGAAAACAACAAGAAACTCGTTCCCGAAGGAGTTGAAGGACGCGTTCCTTACAAGGGTCCTCTTGCAGATACCATTTACCAACTCATCGGCGGCTTGCGTGCAGGTATGGGTTATTGCGGTTGCCCCGACATCAAGTCTCTCAAGGAAAACGGTCAGTTTGTAAAGATTACTCCCGCAGGACTTCGCGAATCTCACCCCCACGACATCAACATCACAAAAGAAGCGCCTAACTACAGCGCACAAATGTAATATAAAACACAAAAAGGCGGTCAAAAGACCGTCTTTTTTGTGTTTTTCGGGGATTACTTACTGAAATTCAGTACGGCGTATACCATTTGCGCGGCTTGTCCGCGAGTGAGGTGGCTTGACGCGTCTATTTTTCCGTTTTCGGTGCGCTCGATTATGCCGAGTGAATAGAGCGCGTTTACGGAACTTTTCGCCCAAGTGGGTATTTCTTCGTTGTCGGCGAAGGTTACTTTGCTGCTCGGTGTGGAAAGGTCAAGGATATTGTTGACCATAACCGCACTTTCTGCGCGTGTGATAGGGGCGTCTGCGTCAAAGAGAAGACCTTTTTCTGTGAGTTTTCCGTTTATATAACGGTAGTTTTGTGCGGTTGCCACGTAGGGACGGATAGATGCAGGGATTTCGCCGTTATCGTCGAAGGAACTTTCGCTATATACGGGGCTAATGCCTGCCGCTTTCATTACCATTACGAGAAATTCACCGCGGCTAACGGTTTCGTCGGGGTAAAAATACATTCCGTCGCCCGAAATCTGACCGAGCATAATATTCTCTCCTGCCAAAGTCAATGCGGCATTATATGCGGAATTGTCATGCATATCGTTGTAGACTATTTCGGTTTCGCGCGGAGAGACTGTTATATTAACCGTTGCGGCAGATGAATAATTGCCGTAACTGTCGCGCACGACGTAAGTGAATTTGTCTTTTCCCGTGTAGTTGAGCGCAGGGGTGTACTTGAAGTCGCCGTAGTTTTCGTCAGAGAAAGAAAGTGTGCCGTTTTTGGGATAGGTCACCACAAAATAGGTCAGTTCGTCGCCTTCCGGGTCTGTCGCCCCCACTCTTCCGTACAAAGATACGTTTTTCTGCGTTGATGCCGCAAGCATTGTTTCTGCGGAATTTGAAACTGTAGGCGCGTAGTTGACCTTTTCAAGCAGTTTTACTTCACATACGATATCTGCGCCGCCGACGTATTCGTCACACTTGAAGGTGAAACTGCTACCCGAGACGAGTTCATTTGCGGGAACGAATTTCAAGAGATAGACGTTTTTAGCGGAGATTTTCTGACCTTCCGACACGCGCACGTTTGCGTATTTCAACACCCCCTCGCTTGAATCGGGGAGCGAGGTGATTGTGACGGTGGAAAATTTACGCACGCCGAGTGCCTGTTTGAAATCGGTAGCGCTGAATTTTACGTCAGAGCCGACGATGCCGCTTTTTATCAGTTTTGCATTTTCTGCGAGTACTTCAAGCGAGGTACTGACCGTTGCCGCCGCGCTTCCTATAGGCAGAGCGCAAAGAATAAGTAACACGGCAAGTGTAAAAGCGAAGATTTTTTTGTTCATTCTTTTCATCCTTTCAATTGTTTTGCTTCGGGGTTATTTTTTCCGTTTTGAGTATTTTTATACATTATTTTCTCACGCCGAATATTTTATAGCATAAGATGTCAATGTGGGTAAAACCGCAAAAGGAGAAAAGTAATGAATATATTTGAAGATTATATGACACCTATAGACAGAAAGGAAGAGGCAGCGGCGGTGGCGGCTATTCTTGGCACACTCACGCCGAATTGCAACGGCGCATCAGAAAATAACGACTGTGTTAAGATGCCGAGTCTTGCGATGGTGTACTCTCCGAAACAGGTGTGGAAAGATATATACGAGCCCGACGTGGCACTTTGCCGCGGGACTTTGTTTTCCGACCTTTACTTCCCTCTTGAAAGAGAGAAAGGACGTGGCGGCAAATGATGAAAAACAAAACGCAGGAAGAACTTTTACGCGATATTATGAAACTCTCTTTTGCCGCGCTCGAAACGAATCTTTATCTTGACACGCATCCGACAAATAAAAAAGCGCTTTTGTATTTCAAAAAGACAAACGAAGCACTCAAAAATCTCAAAAAAGAATACGAAAGCACGTACGGCCCGATAACTGCCGACGGATGCGAAAACGAAAAAGAATGGCTTTGGTCAACGCAGAAGTGGCCGTGGCAGATGGAGGAATGACGGAATGTGGATATATGAAAAGAAATTGCAGTATCCGATAAAGATAAAAAATCCTAACGCAAACTATGCAAAAATCATAATCAGTCAGTTGGGCGGTCCTGACGGGGAACTCGGCGCTTCGATGAGATATCTCAACCAGAGATTTTCAATGAATGACCCAAGAGTAGCGGGAATATTAACCGACATCGGCACGGAAGAACTTGCACACGTGGAAATGATTGGTTCTATACTTCATCAACTGACGAAAAACCTCACGCCCGAAGAGATAAAGAAGGCAGGTCTTGACGTGTACTTTGTCGACCATACGACAGGCGTATATCCCGCATCTGCGGCAGGCGTGCCGTTTGATATGAAGTACGTAGGGGTAAAAGGCGACCCTATAGCCGACCTCCACGAAGACCTCGCGGCAGAACAAAAGGCGCGTGTGACGTATGACAACTTGCTCCGTTTGATTGACGATCCTGACGTGCGAGATCCTTTGAAATTCTTGCGTCAACGCGAGGTTGTGCATTATCAGAGGTTCGGGGACGCGCTCGGCTTGACTCAGGATAAACTCAACTCAAAGAACTTCTACGCATACAATCCGAGTTTTGACAAATAAACTATAGGGGATTTTAAAAACCTATTTTCGCGTGTTTTTGCGTGTTAAGTGGGGATAAAAAATAAAAAAGCGATAGTTTTCACCTTTTCGGTGGGGCTATCGCTTTTTTGATTGTTGAGGTCTTTTATTGTGAGTCCCTTATAAAATTAC